>CAJWIZ010000177.1 GCA_913041805.1 uncultured Prochlorococcus sp. | reverse complement strand
ATCAGTTATTGCTAATGGATATTGCTCCTGAATTCTTATTTCAGAACTTTTGCTAGGTAGAGCAAGGTGGTTGATTGGTTTCAGTTGAGATATCTGGGAGTTCAGTTTATGTTCTTTTAAAGGGAAATTTGTTACCTTAGAATTGTCCTTGGAGTCTTGAAAGATTTGCGTGTTCGTTTGAGAAGTTGTTAATAAGAAATCTGATTTATCTGGATGACTATCATTGCCCTTAGTAACGCTTGCCAAGAATGGATGTGAAAGTGAAGTCGACTTGCTGGATTGATTCTCGGCAGCACTGATCGACTTAGATCCTTGAAGGAGCATGCAGACTACAAAAAAGAGCTTTGCAGTATTCCTTCTCACTGATACTAGGAAACTCTTAATTATTTTAGAGAATTTTTTCTGCATCTTCGATAACTGCAGCCACGATGTCATCTGCTCCATGCACAATTCTGATTGGGACTTTTAGTGCATTCCTAAGTTGTTCCAGAGGTATGTCATCTAGAAAAACCGCTTGATCTTGTTTCAACATCACAGATGGCAGTAGAAGTTGGTCTCCAAGATCTAGCCCTTGTAATCCCTTTAGAAGATCTTCCCCTGTTAAGAGACCTGTTACAACTTGATCTTGTCCCCAATAAGGGCTTGGTAGACCATATAAATCAATCCTTAAACCATCAATTTGATTTAGTTTTCTACACGAAGGAGTTAAAGCTTGCTCAACTAGTTTGCCAACCACCCAGCTGCATCGCTTGGGTTTTTGTAGCTGTTTAGGAAGTTTGGAGGTAGCAATATCCATTTCTTCTAAAAAGTTTCTAATACTCCCGACCCCATTTTCTTGTTGTGGCAGATCTTCATAAGTATCTCTTACTGGTAGTCGCTGGCCTGCTATCAAATACCATTCATCGGAAAGCCACGCAAAGTGAGATCCAAGAGTTGTTTTGAATTGTTTTTGGAGCATCTCAACTTGTGTAATAACTTTTTTGGCACATTGACTATCTACTGGCTTTAATCCATCATTTTTGGGACGAAAACGTGTGAGGCCAACTGGTACTACTGCTGTTGAAAGCACAGCAGGCCAAGAGCCCTTAGCATGACTAGCTAGATCTTTGAGGGTGTTTTGTAAAGCTATTCCGTCATTTAGGCCTGGACATATCACTACTTGGGCATGAATTTGAAGATTACGCTCAGCGAACCAACTTAGTTGCTTCATTAAAAGCCCTGCACGCTTATTCCTAAGCAGTTGTGCTCGTAGGTCTGGGTTGGTTGCATGTACTGATACAAATAATGGAGACAGACGTTGTTGCTCAATACGCTGCCAATCTGATTGCTTTAAGTTCGTGAGGGTTAGGTATGAGCCATAAAGAAAACTAAGCCTGTAGTCGTCATCTTTTAAATATAGACTTTGACGGTGTCCAGACGGTTGTTGATCTATAAAGCAGAAAGGACACTGATTGTTGCATTGCATTAAACCGTCAAATAATGCTTCAGTAAAAGATATCCCTAAGCCTTCATCTGGTTCTTTTTCAAATTCAACGTTATGGATTTTTCCTGCGGCATCTTTTATTTGAATTGATAGTTCTTCTTCAACTATTAGAAATTTGTAATCGATTATGTCACGAGGTTTAATCCCATTAATACTTATCAGCTTGTCTCCAGGTTCCAAACCAAGCTCATCACCTATAGATCCAGGTTCAACTGATTCAATTACTGCAGGCTTTGTCAACCCACTGGTTGATGTTGCATTTGGTGCAAGCACCTCTACATCAGTGGCAATTTCATTCCACACAGATAACTAGGGAGAGCTATTTCACTGAGGATGTAGGTATGCCTAACCACCAAATCAGTAGGGTCACACCAAATAATAATCTATAAGAGATAAACATCCAAGTTTTGTTTTTTTGAAGATATTGTATAAACCAGTCAATTACAAGCCATGATGAAATTGCTGATGAAATAATTCCAATTATTAAAGGAAGGGTCTCGTTTGAAGAACTGATTGGACTATTAAAAATATTTTTCACCGCAGATAAACCTGCCAAAGTAATTG
>CAJWIZ010000176.1 GCA_913041805.1 uncultured Prochlorococcus sp. | reverse complement strand
GATTCTTTCTCTTCTCGTAATCTAGTTGTTGAATATGTAAGTATCCAAAAACAAGGACCATAAAAAAGTTCTTAGCTTTATTGGTTTCAAATTTTTTAAAGAAAACAAAGAACTCTATGACATGAGCAACAACTAAGAAGGCCAAAAGATAATCAAGCAGACTTGAGATTGGTACAACAAGATTTAGTAAACAGACCAACCATACTAATACCAATGCTGATCTTATAAGTTTTATCTTCTTCATGGATGATTCCCTCTTAGATTAATTTAATTAGAATCTATGATGCATCTGCAATGCTGGGATATCTAGTTCTAAGATAACGGTAGAGTAGCCAGTAAATCAGCATTGCTGACATGGCGGCAGTCCAACACATAATAAACACACTTGAATAGCCTAAGTTAATAGCTAGCAAGGATGCAGCTATGTTTGGCCCTACAATTTGACCAAGTCCTTGTGCTGCAGGCAAATAAGCCGCGTAGTTCCCTCCATGATCAAAGTTGGCCAGTGAGCCCATCTGATAGACGTCGGTAAAAATCCACAGCAGATTAAAAGTGAACACGCTCATTAGAAACTTTGGCTCATTGATGCCAAATGCCAACATGCCAACACCAGTTGCCATGGTAAACAGAGCTATAAGAAGAGGTCGCAATAATCCGAATCGATTACTTAATAGAGTTGCAATCAGGCATCCAAGGAGTGAACACAATGATGCCCAAACAAGAACCTCGCCCACTAACTCTGGATCAGTATTACCATCCAATGCGGCTAGCTCTATATATGTCCAGTAGGCTCCTATGTTGATGTAGGTGAGAAAGATTGCAAAAAGGCAAACCCATGCCAAAAGTGGCTTTGATGAATTGTTTTTGTTTGTTGTCATTGATTCAGTGTCTTGAGATCTTGGCTTTGGATAACTCTTGATCCAACCAAGGAAAGGCAAGGTGAGGAGAAAACAGACAATAAAGACCCAATAAATACCATTCATTGATAACTGTGGCAAAATCCTCATCTCCAAAGCTTGAGAAAAGGCAAAGCTGAAGAGCATTAAATTATAGGCAAGTGCTGGCCGGATTGATGTGCCAAAAACAGCCATTGCCACTGCCGTGTACATTCCACTGCCAAAACCAGCAAGGAAACGAAGCCATAAGACTGTTTCATAATCGACATATTTGAGACACAAGCCATTGGCAAGTGCAGCTAAGAAGATACCAATGAAAACAATCAATCTTCGGTTCATATGGTTTATAACCCAAGCTGCAACTATAGCTCCTGCTGAAAGGCCACCAAGATCCATACCTGCGACTCTGCCAACCTCAACTTCTGTGAAGCCTAATTTCGTGACCCATGCGGTGCTTATTACAGGAATACCTACCAATACGCCATAACCAACTAGAACCATATAAAGTGCGATCGTAAGGCCTCGCCAGTCGTCATTAATCAGTGCCCGCCAGTCATCCAGCGCCAGGGCGATCCCGGTTTTAGGTTGCTCTATCATGATTTAATTATCTGTCCTTCTCTTCCTAGACTTCTCGTCATGGAGGATACACTGAAGATACAAGCCTCCATTGTTTCTTTTCCTAATAATAATTTCAGAATCAAATTCACAATACTGTCCAATGGTTTGTTCAAGACTCCATTCGTCAAGATTATTACCGTTAGTAACGACCCAGAGCAGATCCCCTTCTTCACAATCATTGCTAACAGCTACTTTAATATCGTGAAAATTATCCCCAGAAACCCAACAATATTTCTCTTGGGCGATAATATTAGAGGAAAGCAGCATTAAAGCTGTTACAAGAATAGCTTTCTTCATTTTATCCCTGGTGCTCCGCCAGCATAAGGGCTCCCCCGACTGTTTAAATCCCCCTGATTAATACTTCTGAAATCATTTTGCTCCAAAAGCCTTCCATTCGGGCTAAAAGTCTTCCACACACCAACAGGTCTTCCTTCATTGTATTTTTCTCTTGCTTGCAGTTGACCGCTCTCGTAAAAAAATTCCCAGGTTCCATGTTTTTCATTATTTTTTACTTCGCCAGTAAGATAGGTCTCGCCATTCTTATGTTTCATAATGAATTTTCCATCTGGAGGAAG
>CAJWIZ010000175.1 GCA_913041805.1 uncultured Prochlorococcus sp. | reverse complement strand
ATTGTTCATTAAGGTTAAGGTTTAATATTTTTTTTAGTTTCAATATTTTTTTGAAGGTTGTTGATTTTATCTATTGATGCTGTCGCACAAGGTATCCCTAATGCCAAGCAATTTCCGTAGAAAATCTCTGCGAAGCTTTGTCCAATAATTGCACGAATTCCCCATCTCATTAGAGCTTGAGGAGCGTGTTCTCTGCTGGAGCCACATCCGAAGTTTTCATTCACGATTAATATTGATGCACCTTGATTGATTGTTAAATCAAACGGATGTTTGCCTTTGAGTTCATGTCGGTCATCGGCAAACAATTGATCCCCTAAATTTTGAAAATCAACGCATTTTAGAAATCTCGCTGGTATTATTCGATCTGTATCAATATCGTTTCCCGTGAGAACGATACAACTTCCTTGGATTGATGAAACTTCACCTTGGGGGAATTGATTTTTCGAGCTCATAAATAGTTGATTTAGTTTTAGTTAAGTGTGTCCAGAATGTTTCTGACATCAGTCACTTTTCCTTTAATCGCTGCAGCTGCAACCATTGCTGGGCTCATTAATAAAGTCCTCCCATTTGCTGATCCTTGCCTACCTTTGAAATTCCTATTGCTGGAACTAGCACTAATTTGCGTACCTTCAAGCTTGTCAGAGTTCATTGCAAGACACATAGAGCAACCTGGTTGCCTCCATTCAAATCCAGCACTTTTGAAAACTTGGTCAAGTCCAATTTCCTGAGCAGCTTTTGCAACCTTTTCCGAGCCTGGTACTACAAAAGCTTTGATGCCTTTGGCTATGTGTCTTCCTTTGAGAACTTCTGCAGCCGCTTTAAGATCGCTTAGCCGGCCATTTGTGCAGCTTCCAATAAAACATACATCTATCGGGATATCAGCAATAGTGGTTCCGGGTTTTAAACCCATATAAGAACATGCTTCTTTTGTAATTAGACATTCACTTGTCCCCATAGAGTCTGGAATAGGGATGGTCTCATTGATTGCGATACCTTGAGCGGGTGTTATCCCCCAAGTAACTGTTGGGGCTATTTTTGATGCATTAAAACGAACTTCGTCATCAAATACAGCCGAAGCATCACTTGCAAGACTTTTCCACCAACTCACTGCATGATTCCATTGCTCTTTCTTTGGAGATTTCCGACGACCTTTTAAATAATCAAAAGTAACTGAGTCAGGATTGATATAGCCGCAACGAGCCCCTCCTTCTATAGCCATATTGCATATGGTCATTCTCTCTTCCATTGAGAGAATATCTATTGCTGGGCCTGCAAATTCATAGGCAAAACCAACCCCCGCTTTAACGCCTAAGGTCCTAATTACATGAAGGATTAGATCTTTTGCGTAAACACCTTTACTTAATTGACCTTCAAACCAAATTCTTCGAACTTTTAGCTTGTTCATAGCAAGGCTCTGACTAGCAAGAACATCACGAACTTGGCTGGTCCCTATTCCGAAGGCAATTGCGCCAAAAGCCCCATGGGTAGATGTATGAGAATCTCCGCATGCAACAGTCATACCAGGCTGAGTGAGGCCTAGTTCTGGTGCAATTACATGAACAATTCCTTGACTTCCACTGCCGATATTGAAAAATTCAATCTTATGCTTTTCACAATTTCTTTCTAGTGTTTTCAGCATCTCTTCGGCTAAAGGATCGGCAAATGGACGTTGCTGATTAATAGTGGGAACTATGTGATCTACTGTCGCAACAGTGCATTTTGGACAGAGGACTTCCAGTGACTTTTCTTCCAAAGCTGCAAATGCTTGTGGACTAGTTACTTCATGTATTAAATGGAGGCCTACAAAAAGCTGTGTAGCTCCCCCTGGCAGATCTGACACTCTGTGCAGATCCCAGACTTTGTCGTAGAGAGTACCTGAGCTCAATTTTGCTTTTTAAGTAAGTGAAGGATTCAAAAGATTAGCTCTATATAAGCAACAAAATGCGGAGTTGATCCAATACCCATAAGGCACTTAGCTTTTGAATTCCTGTTCTACCCATATGAGCTCCAAAATTTTTGGAGTTGGTTTCACAGATGTTGGGGCCAACAATAGCTATGTGAACGCAACCGACTGGCTTTGCTTCGCTTCCACCACCGGGACCTGCAATTCCACTTACTGCAATAGCCCAATCTGAACCTAGCTTTTTTCTTGCGCCTGTTG
>CAJWIZ010000174.1 GCA_913041805.1 uncultured Prochlorococcus sp. | reverse complement strand
ATGCAAATCACGACCGACACTCGAATCAGATGTATCTGTTGGATAAAGAGCGTCTGCTGACATCGGGCTAATACTGAGACCAATTAGGACTGGTACCAGGATCAGCAGTCTTGTAAGGGACCGTTTTAGGGAAGAAATAAGAGAGGTCATTGAGGACGCCAGAGACTGACTGAAAAACCGCACCACGCCATTCTTTCACGACGTGGTAGAACCTTTGCCAAGGAATCACGAACTGTTGCAGCGAGGTTTTATATCAATCTGCAAAAAGTCTTTAGCCAAAAGGGTATTGGGGAAAATTGCCTTTGCTTCATTAAGAAGATCATTTGGTGTTAAGCGGTTTCCAGGTGCATATCTGGGACTTAGATGGGTAAGTATTAGCTGATTTACGCCTGCTTCTGCAGCTGTTTGAGCAGCCATTGTGCTGGTGGAATGCTTCCTCTGATATGCCAAATCCGCATCTTCATGTGCATAGGTGGCTTCATGAACTAGTAAATCTGCTCCTTTTGCTAGTTCAATTGCAGCTTCAGAAAAAAGAGTGTCTGTGCAATAAACAATGCTTGCTCCAGGGCGATTTGGACCACAGAAATCTTTGCCGTGAAAAATTCGACCATCTTCCAGTTCAACTTTCTCTCCACGTTGCAAGGATGCATAGATTGGTCCTGGAGGAATATTCAGCTTTTTGGCACGTTCGAGATCAAAACGACCAGGCCTGGGCTTTTGCTCAACTCGATAAGCATATGCAGGAACTCTGTGATTCAGTAGACAGCAACGGACTGAAAGATTGTCATCATCAAAAAGGATTTTATTGGGCGCGGCAAATTGTTCGACACGATGAACCTTTATTGGGTAACCGATGCGACTGAAGCTGTTTGTTACCACTCCATTTAGATATGTCTCAAGTGGATCTGGACCAAAAAGATCTACTCCTGAACTATCGCCTGCCAAGCCAAGACTGGCTAAAAGTCCTGGCAAGCCAAAAATATGGTCTCCATGCATATGAGTAATAAAAACCCTTCTCAATTGAGAAAGTCGCAGATTGCTTCGTAGAAATTGATGTTGAGTTCCTTCTCCACAATCAAATAGCCACATCTCAGAGCGCTGTGGAAGACGCAGCGCCATTGCTGACACGTTGCGCGAGCGCGTTGGGACGCCAGAGCTTGTTCCTAGGAATGTGACCTGCAAGTTCTGTTGCTTTTGATAATCATCTTGTCATCTTTAAGTCTCCAAGAATGGCTGAAGAGGGGTTCTTTAGGCAAAATAGAGTTTTATTTGTGTATTAATTGTGTTTCGTCTCATGCCTTTTAAGGCTTGGGGTGTTGCTGGAGGGTTGTTGTTAATCGCAACCATTCTTCCTCTTGGGCCGCTTCATGCGGCCCAAGAGCCTGTTGTGCGCGTATTGGTTTTTGAGGCAAATCAACTTCGATTTCGTGCTGACGGTAATCAGCCTTTATTAGTGCTTGGAATCGGCCCTAATTTGAAAAGAGTAAGTACTTTGAAAATTCGAAAAATCAATGGAAGGTTCACATTGGCAATTAATGGGAGTTCTTCTCGTTGGTCTCACTTGTCTTCTAATACTCAACTCAGAGTTAAGAGTAAAGACCCTCGTGGAATTTGGTTAGGGAAGCGTCGTTATTCTGGGGAATTAAGAGTCTTTGTGAGAGGTGGTCGACTAAAAGTTGTCAATCACTTAGGAGTTGAGAAATATCTGGCGAGTGTCGTTGGTAGTGAGATGCCCAAATCGTGGCCAATGGCAGCCTTGAAAGCGCAAGCTGTAGCCGCACGCACATATGCCTTGCAGCAAGTAGATAAGAAAGATTTCTATGACATTAATTCAACCGTGGCTAATCAGGTTTATTTAGGCATAGAGGCCGAAACGGAAAGTACTAGAAGGGCAGTTGCTAATACTCGATCTTTGGTGCTTACTTATCAAGGCAGATTGATTAATGCTGTCTTTCATAGCAGCTCTGGTGGAGCTACTGAGGCAAGTGGTGCGGTTTGGAAAAAGCAGATGCCTTACTTGGTTAGTGTCCCAAGTCATGATCATCACAGTCCTTATTCCGAATGGCGAATGAAGTTTGACCCGAAGGAACTTAAAGATGCTTTCTCTGAAATAGGTGGAGCTAAGAATGTTCAGATTCTGAGTAGTAGTAATACAGGTAGGGTTCTTACTGC
>CAJWIZ010000173.1 GCA_913041805.1 uncultured Prochlorococcus sp. | reverse complement strand
ACCAGCTGGTAGTGCTTTGGTCGGAGGGGCTATTAGAGATGCTCTGCTCAATAGGTTGAGGGATAAACCAGATTTGGATTTTATTGTTCCTAAGAATGCAACAAAGGTAGCCGAAAATCTCGCTAAAAATTTAAAAGCAACATGTGTAGTTTTAGATGCTGATAGGGATATCTCTCGATTGGTGTTTCAAGGTTGGACAATTGATATCGCTACCCAGATTGGTAGCGCATTAGAAGATGATCTTTGCCGACGTGATTTCAGGCTGAATGCAATTGCTCTGAAGTGGAACCCTTGTCCTGAAATAGTTGATCCAACTGGTGGAGTTCGCGATCTATATCAGAAACGGATTGTTGCTGTTAGTGAGCAGAACTTGGTTCAAGATCCTTTGAGATTGTTAAGAGGTTTGAGACTGATGGCGGAATTAAATCTATTTCTAGACCCTCAAACAAGAACTTTTATAAACACTCATGCGGATCTTCTTTCAAACTCTGCCCCGGAAAGAATCCAATCTGAACTAAATCGTATTGTCTTTGTGAATGAGTCTGACAAGGCCATAAAGCTAATTAAAGAAATTGATCTTTTGAAGTTGTGGGCTAATAATTCGAACACTTATAAAAGGGAAGTTTCTATTTACAAAAACTATCAAATTTTGACTAATGAGGAATTATTTATTGCTTTGCCTTTGGTTAGATTAACCGACTTATTAAGTGACTCTGGGTTGCTAGATTTGCGTTTTAGTAGAAAACAATGTCAGCGTTGCAAACGGCTTAGGAAGTGGGAAAAGCGGAATGATGGAATTGCTTTTCAATCTCTTAATGAACCTGAACGCTTAAAATTACATCAGGATCTCGAAGAAGATTTGCCAGCATTAATTCTCCAGCTTGATCGTAAAGATCAAGAGGTTTGGATTCAACGTTGGAGGGATGTAAATGACCCTTTGTTTCATCCTTGTTCTCCCTTAGATGGCACTACTCTTCAACAGATTCTGGGCGTATCTGCAGGCCCTCAAATAGGTGCACTTATGCATCATCTTTGCCATGAGAGGGCATTTGGTAGATTGCATAAACTTGATACAGCTGTTCAAGAGGCACGTAAATGGTGGAAACATAATTCGACCTTGCTGTGATTAACTGCATGGAAGCAAAGACTTTCATCATCCTGACCGGATCCCTCCTTCTCCCCCCTCCTTTTCATGAGCGTTCGCCTTTACATCGGTAATTTGCCCCAAACTTTTGACAGCAAAGAGTTGGAAGAACTTTTTGCATCTGTTGGAAAAGGGATCCGCTTCAAGCCGGTCTTTGATAGAGAGTCAGGAGGATGCAGGGGGTTTGGTTTTGCCAATGTTGAGGATGAAAAACTTGCAAACGCCGTTATTGAGCAGCTGAACGGGCGAGAATTTAATGGAAATAATTTGCGTGTGGAACGCTCTGAAAGACGAGAATCTAATAATGGGGGAGGACGTCGTAATAACAATTCGACCAATGCGAATTCCCAAGGTGGAAAACGCAAGCAAACAAAGAAAGTCGTTCATAGCGATGCACCAAATGATGCTGCTCCTGATCCTCGTTGGGCTGGTGAACTTTCGAAATTAAAAGATTTATTGGCGAATCAAAAGACCGCTGTTTAGCTCAGCTCTCGACGGATATAACTTTTATTGGTGGCTTACTTCCTATCTTGTTTGTGCAATTAAGTAGGAAAGTGGAAGCTCTATTAGCTTTATCCAACGGTTTACATAGGCTCTGTTATTAAAAACGTCATAATCAAGCCTCTCAATGGCGTTGAGAATCCCTCTATAAAGCCTTAATGATGTCCATACAGGCCATCGAGCATCTGCAGAAAGCCAACGAACCCCAGCTTCTGATTTCTCAAACCATTCTCTTGCTCGTTTCAATTGAAATATCATTAATTCTTGCCATTGATGGTTTATTACTCCAGCCATCAGCTCAGCCTCAGAATAATTGAACCTTTCAAGATCTTCCTGTGGAATGTAAATTCGACCACGACCCCTGTCTTCGCCAACATCTCGCAAAATATTGGTCAGCTGATTAGCAATGCCAAGAGCTATAGCAGCTTCTGAGGGATCTGGTGCATTGCTCCAAGGTGCAGATGTATATGCAGGATCTAGGCCCATCACACCTTGAGTCATCAAGCCAACGGTTCCTGCGACTCTGTAGCAATAAAGCTCTAGCTCACTAAAAGTTGCA
>CAJWIZ010000172.1 GCA_913041805.1 uncultured Prochlorococcus sp. | reverse complement strand
TTGAGCTGCCAGACACTATCTTTTTCTTGTTTCCAGAATCTTCGAATATCGTCTCTGAAGTGCCCATTCCAAGTATTGATTTTGTTCGAAGGAAAATCTGCTAGGCGATAAAGTCCTCCACAATCCCATGGTTCGCTAATCAATTTTAAATCACTAAGTGTTGGATCAGATTCAATTTCTTCAAAAAGTGGTGGTTGATGAAGTGGAGAAAGATCTTCCCCTCTGCTGAGAGCTATACCCAAATCAAACCTGAATCCATCAATTCCAAGTTCAATTGCCCAACAACGCATTGATTCGAGAATTAGCTTTCTAACTAGTGGTCTGTTTGCCGCAATACTGTTGCCACATCCACTGACATCAAGGTATTCACCTTCTTTATTTTGGTAGTAATAAAGAGCTTCATCAAAACCACGCCAGCTAATTACAGGCCCATCTTGACTCCCTTCAGTTGTGTGGTTGTAAACAACATCTAGGAGAACTTCTAATCCTTGATCATGGCAAGAAGCAATTAACTGACGAACTTGATCGCGAGCTTTTAATGGGTCATCACCAACTATGTAATTTTGATGGGGTGTGAACCAGTTAAGAGGGCTATACCCCCAATAATTTTCAACACCTGTTGGCGCATCAAAAGGGTCAAATGCAAAAACAGGGAGTAATTCAATTGTTGTTATTCCTAGTTCACGTAAATAAGGAATCTTTTCTATTAGGCCTAAAAAAGTACCTTGTTTATTTGAAGTTACTTGAGAGTCTTTGCCATTAGTAAACCCTCCCAGATGCATTTCATAAATAACACTCTTTGTCCAAGAGTGCATAGGCCTAGGATGAGAGGAAAAATCAAAATGATCTCGTTCACAAACAACACCTTTTAAGCATTGATTCAAATTTGATAAAAAGCCCTTTGCTGATTCTCTTTGATAAGTCTTCCAACCACTTATAGCTCTAGCACAAGGGTCCAATAAGACTTTGTTGGGGTAAGGAAAATTTAGATTGCTTTTTGTATTGCTAAAGACTCTATAGCCATAACAGCATCCAACGCCTAAACCTTCAATTTCTACATGCCAATAATCACCTGAATGATTTTGATCATTTAGTTCAATTATTTGTTCTGGATAAATCTCGTTGGCATCTGAGTAAATTAGAAGCTCTAAATGCGATGCTGTAGGAGCAGCTACGCAGAAATTCACACCTCTTTGTGTGATGCTGCTTCCAAGGGGCCAGGGTTTTCCTCGATGGATTCTGCTCACTGTTTTTCCCGCCTACCCAGTAAGCATTTAAACCAAACTAATCCTTTTGGACTGCATAACAATCCAATGGTGCCTAATTCATTAGATGATTTTGGCAATTGCGCACAGCCTCTGAATGATTGGCTTTGGGTTTTTCCCCCAAATAGACTCTGCTATGGAAATCGTGCTTGGTGGATTGGCTGTAGCCCTCAGCCTGTTTTGATTGATTGTCCTCCAATTACTCAAGAGACAATCTCATTATTAAAAACTCTGTCAGTGGATCGTGAGGCATTAGTCGTTTTGACTAGTAGAGAGGCTCATGGAAGAGTTTTAGATCTACATAATGAACTTGGTTGGCCTGTCCTTGTCCAAGAACAAGAAGAGTATTTACTCCCAGGGATATCCAAATTGTCTAGCTTCTCTGAGGAGCATGTCACTAAATCTGGTTTGCGCTTGCTTTGGACGCCTGGTCCAACTCCAGGTAGTTGTGTTCTTTATGCCCCTGCACCTTTGAATGTTCTGTTCTGTGGACGTTTGCTAATTCCATTGAAATTAAATCATTTGGTAGGGGTTCGTACAAAAAGAACTTTTCATTGGACTCGTCAAAAAAAGAGTTTAAAAAAATTGCGTCAATGGCTTCCCCGAGATCAAAGGCCAGCACTGGCTTCTGGAGCATGGCGAGGGCCTTCTGATGGAGGAAAACTTGATGATTGGGAGGGTTGGCAGGAGCCATACGTTCTACATCCTTAAGAATTATCCAAGGTATAAAGCGTTGCGCCACAGTGTCTTTCGGTTGCCGGCAAGGCATTTGCTCCATACGATTAACCCGTTCGAGATTTTTAGTAGCGATTTCTTTATGGACTCGTTGCTCAATGCTCTCTGTTACATCACCCCTTCCAAATGAACAAAGCAGATCTGGTCAACCTAGTGGCAGCCCGTACAGAGCTCACTAAGACAGACGTTTCTCTTGTAATCGATGCCGCTA
>CAJWIZ010000171.1 GCA_913041805.1 uncultured Prochlorococcus sp. | reverse complement strand
GAAAAGCTTTGCGTAAACTCCAAAGAAGTAAAAAGAAAGCAGTGTAGCTAAAAATAAAAGAAATGCACTAAATAGATATAGTTCTGGCAATAATTCTACTGCTTTAATCTATAAACACAACCCTCAATAGCACCAATAAACTTATCAACCTGAGAATAGGTATGAAAAAGATATTCCATTTCTTCATAAACATCCGCCGGATATGATTCAAAATCATAATCACGGAGAAAATTTGCTTCCATCTTCACTATCAGGTCTCTCATCACTTGCTTCGGAAGTTCTTTTTCTCGTAAAAAATTGATTTGAAAGTTCATCTGTCCATCTGAAGTCATGTGAAAAAGAGGCAGCATACCAACGTCAGAATCAGACCGAAATGTAAAGGTGCCATGGTCTTCTCCTCTGCCCCAAGTAACCTCACTTGCGTGAGTATCAGAAAATTCTATAATTCTTTCGCCAATTTTAGCTATTTCTCGAGAACATTTATTGCGCATATCCTCAATAAATTGCTCCTTTGTCCACTTAGACATATATAACTATCCTATTAAAAATTGAACTTACCTCGAAGGTACAATTTAATATATTTAAAGATTTTAAGAAAGAAAAGGTTTGCGGGTAGTTTTTGATAAAACTACCCGCAAAGTTAATTTAAAGGTTTATTTAAAGTCGTCTCTAATAAGCTCTGCCCAAATGATCAATCTTTCTTCGCTTTCATCTTCTTGGTTGTCGTTGTCAAGGCCTAGGCCAAGAAACTCATCACCGTCAATAGCTTCAGAAGCGTCAAACTCGTAACCTTCTGTAGACCACTTTCCAATAAGATTGCCACCGTTTTCAACAAATGGCTTTGCTAAAAATCCAATGGCATCCAAAAAGTTCGCACTATAGCCAACCTGATCACCGCAACCAAAAAACGCTCCAGTTTTGCCTGAAAAATCGAGTTTTTTATACGCTTCGTATACCTTTTCCCAATCCTCTTGAAGCTCACCAACGTTCCATGTTGGGCAACCAATTATCAGCTGACTATACTCAAGCATTTTTGATGGATCGGTCGATTTGATATCATATGAATCAACTTGGAAGCCCTCTGATACCATATAATCAGTCAAAAACTTAGCTGCTTCTTCTTGATTTCCTGTGGTGCTCCCCCAAAACATTCCTATCTTTTCCACAAATTTCCCCTTTCAAATTATAATATTTTACAAAAATACTATGCTGCGTTATAATTTAAACGCAGCATAGTTTGTCATACTAAAAACGATCGTTGTTCATCACCTTTTGCCAAGCATTGATGAAATCGTCAGCAAATTTTTCAGCTGAGTCATCTTGTGCGTACACTTCAGCAATAGCGCGAAGTTGCGAGTTTGAACCAAAAACAAGATCAGCGCGAGTAGCAGTTCGCACTACTTCACCTGATGATCTATTTTTCCCTTCGTAAGTATTGTCTCCAGAAGAGTCCCACTTCACATTCATATCAAGCAGACTCGAAAAGAAGTCATTTGATAAAGAATTAGGATCTTCAGTGAAATTGCTTGCGCCGTTGTGATCTATACCCATTGATCTTAAGCCACCAACAAGCACTGTCATTTCAGTTGCTGTTAATCCTAAAAGTTGAGCTTTATCAATCAACATATGCTCAGAACTAATCTGGAAATCACTTTTATGGTAGTTTCTAAATCCATCTGAGTATGGCTCTAACACTGCGAAAGAGTGTTCATCTGTCTGGTCTTGTGATGCGTCTCCTCGTCCAGGTGAAAAAGATAAACTTTTTCCGCAAGCTTTTTCAATACCAACATTGCCCGCTAGCACGATAACATCAGCAACAGAGGCTCCTGCTTCAGCCGCAATTGGCTCTAATACATTAAGGACCTTTTCTAATTGTTCAGGCTTGTTAGCTTCCCAGTCTTTCTGAGGGGCCAATCTGATTCTTGCTCCATTTGCACCACCTCTTAAATCAGAACCTCTAAAGGTTGAAGCGCTCGCCCAAGCCGTCTCAACCATTTCTTGAATAGTAAGGCCCGAGGCTTCAATTTTAGATTTAACAGCATCAACATCGTAATTTGTATTGCCCTCAGGAACTGGGTCTTGCCAAATCAACTCTTCATCTGGAACCTCAGGTCCAAGATATCGTTTTTTTGGACCCATATCTCTGTGAAGCAACTTAAACCAAGCTCTTGCAAATGCATCTGCAAATTCTTCAGGATTCTCGTGAAAGTGCTTAGAAATCTTTCTATAACTAGG
>CAJWIZ010000170.1 GCA_913041805.1 uncultured Prochlorococcus sp. | reverse complement strand
CCGAAACTCGGTGTAATCTCTGATTTTTAGGGCTTCTTATTTAGAAGTATATCTTAATTACTTAAGATAAGTTTCCATATATTGGAAATATTTTTAAGTAAATATTATTATCATTTAATCTCATTTTTCATCTTTAGATAGCGTTGAATAATAATAATTTTCCTATTAAATTTTATGAGTGTTGGTAAATTAACAGGCCCAAAAAAAGCGGCAATTTTACTATTAGCATTAGGAGAAGATGCAGCTGCAGATGTATTAAAAAATTTAGAGGAAATTGAAATCCAACAGGTCGGTTACTTTATGACCCGCTTTACTGATATTTCTCCAGAAGAAGTAGATATTGTCTTAGAGGAATTTTACCGCAATTCTGTTACACAGGAAGAAGGGGTTAGTATTAATTCGTCTCCTGATTTTATTAGGAATGCTTTAAACAAAGCTGTAGGGCCAGACAGAGCAAAAGAACTTGCAGACAATCTAAGTTCGACAGGTCAAGATAGTGGTTTAGATGCTCTTCGTTTTATTGAGCCAGTAATAATTTCAAATTATATCCGTACTGAACATCCTCAAACCATAGCTTTAGTATTATCATATTTGAATAATATAGAGCAGTCTTCAACTGTACTTAGAACTCTTCCAGAAAGCATACAAGCTGATGTCGTTTATAGAATGGCAGCAATGGAGAGTATACCTCCTGGTGTGGTTCAAGAACTAAATGATGTTCTAACAGAAGAAATGAAGGCTGCAGGAACGGGGGGTTCAAAAGTTGGAGGAATAGAACCAGTAGCTGAAATGCTAAATTCAGTTGACAAGGCTACGGAGACAAGAATTCTCAGTACCATTGAAGAATCGAATCCAGATCTTGCTGAACAGATTCGAGAGTTAATGTTTACTTTTGAAGATTTAGCGCTCATTGATAGTAAGCAAATGCAAACAGTTATGAAAGATGTAGATCAAGCTGATATGGTACTAGCATTGAAAACATCTAGTGATGCAATTAAAGAACTTATCTTCAGTAGTATGTCAACTCGTGCTGCTGAAATGGTTCGTGATGACCTGGAAAATCTAGGACCCGTAAAAGTTTCTGATGTTGAAACAGCTCAACAAAAAATCATTAAAGTTGTCAAAAAACTTGAAGAAGATGGAACGATTGTAATCGCTGGAGCAGGAGGTGGTGATGTAGTTTAATTTAATTCAGTGATTTAAAATTCATTTAAAATAAAAAATATAAATATTCAATAAATTCTATAATTAATCAAAATTTCTTCAATGCTCTTGTATTGAAGCCAATAAAGGATAAATAAAAAAAATGTCATTTAAAACTTATGGTCTTTCAGCCGAACTCTTGCGAGCTATTAACGATCAAGGCTATACAAATCCAACTCCTATTCAACAAAAGGCGATCCCTCTCATTTTGACAGGCAAAGACGTTGTGGCTGGTGCTCAAACAGGCACTGGAAAAACAGCAGGTTTTACCCTACCTTTGTTGCAACGCCTGAGTAAAACATCCAACACAAAAGGGAAATCTCCAATTCGTGCCCTTATTATAACTCCAACACGTGAATTAGCTGCACAAGTAAACGAGAGCATAAATAAATATGGATCTCATTTACCACTTAAATCAAAAGCAATCTATGGGGGAGTGAAGATCAATCCGCAGAAAGCACAACTAAGAATGGGGGTTGATATTTTAGTGTCAACTCCAGGGCGTTTGAGGGATCACATTGGTCAGAACTCGGTTGATCTCTCTAAGATTGAAATCTTTGTCCTGGACGAAGCAGACCGGATGCTGGATATGGGGTTCATCCATGATATACGGAGTATTCTTGCTGTGCTTCCTAGTAAAAGCTCACGTCAAAACCTACTTTTCTCTGCTACTTTCTCCAAGGAAATTAACCAGCTTGCAGAAGGTTTGTTAAATCTTCCTGAACGGATCCAAGTTGATCAGCTAAATTCTATTACAGAGCTTGTTGAACACTTAGTCTATCCTGTTGACAAACAACGCAAACGGGAGTTGCTTAGTCATAGAATTGGTTGGCTAAACTGGTCAAAGGTACTTGTATTTACACGTACCAAACATGGTGCCAATCGACTTGCTCAGCAGTTAGAGAGAGATGGTCTAAAATCCGCTGCAATTCATAGCAATAAAAGTCAAGGAGCTCGGAACCGAGCTCTTAGAGAATTCAAAACTGGAAGGTTGCGGGTTCTTGTAGCAACAGATATTGCAGCACGGGGATTAGATATAGATCAACTACCTT
>CAJWIZ010000169.1 GCA_913041805.1 uncultured Prochlorococcus sp. | reverse complement strand
AGATATTTTCGCTAAAGAATCAATAAAAAGACCAGTCAAAAACTATAATATCAAAATTTCTTAGTCATTAATAAGCAAAAATTTTATTACTATCAAAATAAATTAAATTCTAAGATATTTTCAATTGATTCCTATTCCCCTAGCCATGAAGGTTGCAAATATTGGTATAATTGAGAAGCCAATAAGTTCTATATTAAGTATAATTTTAAGACGCTGAACTAATTTTTCACCTACTTCAGGAAGTTCCCCTTTTGTTAAAGGTATTGACCAAAGGATATAAGTCACAGTTGGATAAAGGGAGAGAGTGCCAACAAATATAAATAGACCTATCTTCACCCAAAACAAAGGGTTATGTGTATAGAACTCACTCCCTTGACCAAAATAAAGGACTCTTAATATCCCACTCAACAAAAGTGCTATACCTGCTATGCCATATACAACATCAGTTATAACCATAGCTATTGTTTCGCTTCTATTTGGATCAGTCTTAATCAATCTCCTTTCTATTGCTAAAGCTGCGAAACAGAACATAAAGCTCAGGTAATGGACATAAGCGATGCTTGCGCTTTTGACAATTTGTGTATCTTGGATGGCTCCCAGGATCATAGGGATTGAAGAATTAAAGCTCATTTGCTGACAGTAGCGACAAAAGGCGAATATCGTTGGGGAGTTAAATTACTTAGTCATATCCCAGCAAAAGGGTTGTTTGCTCTCCAAAACAAAGAAAAGATTCAATAAAGAATAAAAAATGAATTCCGAACTCTTCATTACACAATAAGAATACAAATACTTTGCCCCTAGGTTTAATAAATCAAGGAGGTAAAAATGGTTAGCTCTTTAAGTGCCTTTCTTGGCGAGATCGGCAGGCATCAGCTTCTGACACCTGAACAGGAGCTCACAATGGGCAGAAAAGTTCAAGCAATGGTAGCAATAACGCAACGTTGTCATCTTGCAGGCGGTAAAGGCCCTGAATGTGAATACACGGAGAATGAACAAAGAACCATAAAAATTGGAGAAAGAGCGAAGAATCAAATGATCACAGCCAATCTAAGGCTAGTGGTAAATCTGGCTAAGCGATATCAAGGCAAAGGGTTAGAGCTATTGGATCTCATCCAAGAAGGAACACTTGGACTAACTAGAGCTGTCGAAAAATATGACCCGACACGTGGCCATCGTTTTTCAACATATGCATACTGGTGGATTCGCCAAGGATTAAATAGAGCCCTTTCTACCCAAAGCAGAACAATACGCATTCCTGTAAATGTCAATGAAAAACTGACTAAGTTGAGAGCTGCTAAATCTCGCCTAATGCAAGAAAATGGCATACCTCCTTCTTCTGAGCAATTAGCAGAGAAAATGAAAATTCATATAAATGAAGTAGAAGAGTTACTTGCATGTGAGATGAGAAGCATCACCGTTAGCCTGCAAGGCGTCGTCAAATCAAAATCTGACCCATCTGAGCTAGTAGATGTACTTGCTAGTGACCAAGTTCCACCTATGGAACTTGCAGAATTAGCAGAGAGAAGTGCATCCGTCTGGACCTTACTCGATAAAGCAAATCTAACGCCAAAAGAGAGAACGATAATTAGTCTGAGGTTTGGTCTAGATGGAACAAATGAATGGAGGACTTTGGCCGAAGTTGCAAGACACATGAATTGCAGTCGTGAATACTGTCGACAAGTAGTTCAAAGAGCACTGCGCAAATTGAGGAAAACCAGCATTCAAAGTGGACTTGTGGATTCAATCAGCGAATAGTGCATATTTAGAAAGGCCTTCAAAGGTCTAAAGATTGCCTTATAGATTTGAAATCGCTAATTATTCAAGTAAGAATATGAATAAATTGAAGATATGGCTTACTACAAACTATGAGTAATAACAGAAACCCATCAAGTGAATACACTTACGATGCTGAGGTGATAGACAGCACAGTCATTGATGAGGGTATCCTCAGGAAAGTTTTGATTAGCGCAGGACGCACCATTGCACAACCTGCCTTGGAAGCCTTAGAAATACTTATTGATCCATCCATACCAACAAAGGTGAGGATGACAATGTTTGCAGCACTAACTTATTTAATTATGCCTATGGATTTAGTTCCAGATCTTGTTCCAATAGCAGGCTTTAGCGATGACCTAGTAGCACTCACTGCAGTTATAAGTCTATGGAGCTCGCACATTACTCCTGAGATAAGAAATAAAGCTCGCAAAAAACTCGATAAATGGATTCCTCTTTAAAAAATGGCTAAATGGTCTGACCAAATAGAAAGTGAACTAATTCTTCTAATAAAAGATTGGTTAAA
>CAJWIZ010000168.1 GCA_913041805.1 uncultured Prochlorococcus sp. | reverse complement strand
GCACCAATGTGTGCCTCTCCCTGATAGCTTTTGACGTTCAATTTTAGAACCACATTTCTTACAAGGTTTACCTTCTCGTTTATAGACCCAAGCTTCTCCTCCATATTTGCCATCTCCTCCTTCTAAATCTCTGAAATCACTAAAAGTAGTTCCACCTTTTCCAATACTTATTTTTAAAACTTTGACAATACTTTTGCATAAGAGTTCCACTTCAGCTTGATTAAGTTGACCTGATTGCTTGTATGGCAAGATTCCTGCTGAGAAAAGGCTTTCATCTGCATAAATATTTCCTATTCCTGCAACAAGTGACTGATCAAGCAATGCTGATTTGATAGAACGTGTTTTTCCTCTTATGCATCTTTGTAGATAGGATGGGTTGAATTGGCTACTAAATGGTTCTGGCCCAAGTTTTTTTAATCCAGTTATAGTTTTTTGAGGAGAGCTTGTGGCAGGGACCCACCACATTTGTCCAAAACTACGAGTATCAACAAATCTAAGCTCTTCTTCTTTTTGATTCCAAAAACGAACTCTTGTATGAGGGCATGGTGGAATGAGCTTTTGGTGCCATTGGAAATGACCTGTCATTCGTAGGTGCACACCTAGCCAACCGTGAAGATTAGTCTCTCCCGATATCTCTGCTGCCTTGTGAAGAGAGGCAATTAGATATTTGCCACGTCTAGACCATTCACCTAGAGATGCTCCGCACAAATTTGATCTGAATTCTTCAGACCCTCCAGGGCTCGCAATGACCCTTTCTCTAAAAACTTCTACTCCTTCTATACAAAAAAAGCTAAGACGGTCCGATAATCCTTTTCGGACCGTCTCTACTTCAGGAAGTTCAGGCAAACTCCTTAGGCAGGTTCTAGTTCTGATTCAGCATAGTTAGCTGTGGTTATTCCACCATCTGTACCGCTGTAAACCTTGTAATCGACTTTTTTAAAGCGAACAGTTACTGGATATTTTCCGCCCCCTTCTGAGGTTACGGAAGCTACTGTTCCTACTTCGTTGTACCAGTAAGACTCTGGACGCTTGATGCGTACTTGGTCACCTTTAGAAACCGCCATCGATGCGTTTTAAAAGCACTTCACTAATAGGTTATCCCTGAGAGGGGGAGAGTTTGCTTTAGCGTCACAGAATGTCGTCGCCTTCGTCAAAGTCTGTGGCAGCATCCTGATCCAATTCGGTTTGTTTTTGTGGCATCGATGATTGCTCTTGATCCGACATTGCTTGAGTTAGACCTGCCAGACCCTGAGCAGGATGATTTGAGTGCTATTGAATTTTTGGATCGGTTAGAGAAGGCCTGGGCGGTTTGCGATCGGTTTGATTTGCAGACTGAGATTTGGAGGGGCAGAATTTTGCGAGTTGTTAGAGACCGTGAAAAACGTGGAGGGGAAGGGCGAGGTGCAGGTTTTTTGCAATGGTTGAGAGAAAGGGAAATCAGTAAGACAAGGGCTTATGGACTAATAAAACTTGCTGACTCTGCTGATGACCTGGTTGGAGAAGGTGTCCTTGAGCAGGCCAGCGTGAACAACTTTTCTAGAAGAGCTTTTATTGAAACAGCACAAGCGGCCCCAGAAGTTCAGCAGATGATTTCAGAAGCTGCTAATGAAGGGAAAGAAATCACTAGAAAGCAAGTTCGCCAACTTACTGATGAGTTCACTTCAGCAACCAGCCCTCTTTTGCCAGATGAGATTCGAGAGCGAACACAATCGAACTTATTGCCACCAAGAGTTGTAGCTCCTTTGGTCAAAGAGTTGGCGAAGCTGCCTGATTTGCAACAAGAAGATTTGCGTCAAACTTTGCGTCAAGAGCCTGAAATTGATTGCATTAAAGATGTGACTAGCACGGCTCGCTGGATTAGTAAGTCTCTTGAGGCGGCTCTTGCTCTACGTGCCTTTCAGATTGAAGATTTGAATGTTGAAAAAGCGATGGAGGAAGCAAAAAGATTAGATGCTTTGGGCTTGCTGGCAGATGCATGTGGACAGGCTAAGTCTATTGAATCATCAGTTCTTAAATTACATACTGCATGGAGAAGGTTAGGTGGTTTACATGAAAGACTTTGGTTGGAAAGTGGAAGTAGCACTCCCTACTTACGTGATCTTCTGAATGTTTTGCAAACTCTCAGTGGGGCTACAATGAGAGTATCACTTGGGGAGATAGCAGGTGGTAAAAAAATAAGATTACAGATTGTAGAAGAGTCTGCTGATCAGTTAAATCCTCCAACTTTAGGTTGATAAAAATGCACTATCTTTACGATTATTAATTATCTATTAGCCAATATCAAGTACAACGATCATTAATTAAATCATGCTCGAAGTCTTCCGCT
>CAJWIZ010000167.1 GCA_913041805.1 uncultured Prochlorococcus sp. | reverse complement strand
TAGGAACATCTATTGTTCCCAAGCCTAGTTTCGTACCAACATCAATTCCCTCTATATCAGAAGATGTTTCGATTGCTCCAACAATCACACAATCATCTGAAGAATGAACAGCCTTTATTACTTCAGCCCCCATTCTTCCCAAAGCACCTGCTACGACTACAGGAATTGACCTCTGTGAATTTAGAATCATTTCTTTTTAGCCAACAAGATAAACAAGTTAAAGACTTTCCTTGTAACACGGGAAAGGTAATTGTCGCGTTTCAGCCCTTCAGAACCCTAGGCTTGTGCGAAATAATTTTAAGTCACTATGTTTACGCAGGTTAGCTCCGCCAGTCGCAGAGTTTCGCCTGCTGAGAATCACCAACATAGATCGGTAATGAAAGCCGTCTATGTCGTCTTAGAGCCCCAATATCAAAATGCCTTAACTGAAGCAGCAAAAACTCTTAATGCTCAAAATGGACCAATAGGTGTCGAGTTAAATGGATATCTAATTGAAGAATTAAGATCTGAAGAAAACTTTGAGAACTTCAAAGCTGATATTGCTTCAGCTGATGTTTTCATAGCATCTCTTATTTTTATTGAAGATCTCGCTCAAAAAGTTGTTGAAGTAGTTGAGCCACATAGAGAACGTTTAAAAGCAGCGGTCGTATTTCCTTCAATGCCAGAAGTGATGAGACTCAATAAGTTGGGCAGCTTTTCAATGGCTCAGCTTGGTCAAACGAAAAGTTTGATTGGTGATTTCATGAAAAAGAGAAAGGAATCTGGTGGCGCAGCATTCCAAGACTCAATGCTAAAGCTACTTAATACTCTTCCAGCAATCCTCAAATATCTTCCAGTTGACAAAGCTCAAGATGCTAGAAGCTTTATGTTGAGCTTCCAGTACTGGCTTGGAGGAACTCCAGATAATCTTAGAAATTTCCTCTTGATGCTTGCTGATAAATATGTTTTCCCTAATCCAGAAGGAAATCAAAATAATGAGCTAGAAATTGCAGATCCTGAAATCTTTCCTGACCTTGGAATTTGGCACCCTTTAGCGCCAAATATGTTTGAAGATATTAAAGAATATCTAAATTGGAATGAAAGTAGAAATGACTTATCTCAAAAAGCAAAAACAGGGCCAGTTATTGGATTAGTACTTCAAAGAAGTCACATTGTCACTGGAGATGAAGCGCATTATGTGGCAATCATTCAAGAACTAGAATTTCGTGGAGCACGAGTAATCCCAATCTTCTGTGGTGGTTTAGATTTTTCAAAGCCAGTTAATGCATTCTTTTACGATCCTCTTAACAAAGACAAACCTCATGTTGATGGAGTGGTTTCGCTCACCGGATTTGCATTAGTTGGTGGTCCAGCACGCCAAGATCATCCAAAAGCAATTGAAGCCCTAAAGAAACTAAATCGTCCATATATGGTTGCCTTGCCTTTAGTTTTTCAAACAACTCAGGAATGGGAAGGAAGTGATCTAGGTCTGCATCCAGTACAAGTGGCACTACAAATTGCAATACCTGAACTTGATGGAGCTATTGAGCCAATTGTTCTTTCAGGAAGGGATGATGCAACTGGTAAAGCTCATACTCTTCAAGACAGAGTTGATGCAATAGCAGAAAGAGCTATTCGTTGGTCATCGCTCAGAATAAAACCTAGAAAAGAAAAAAAGCTTGCCATCACGGTTTTCAGTTTTCCACCAGATAAAGGGAATGTTGGTACTGCAGCATATCTAGATGTATTTGGATCTATTCACAGAGTCCTTCAAGAAATGAAGGAGCAAGGTTATGAAATAAAAGATTTACCTAAGGATCCAAAAGCATTGATGGAATGCCTAATTAATGACCACGACGGAATAGAAGGATCTCCAGAACTCTCAATAGCTCATCGTATGAGTGTGGATGAATATGAAAGATTAACTACATACTCCGACCGCCTAGAAGAAAATTGGGGGAAACCACCTGGGAACTTAAATAGCGACGGTCAGAATTTACTTATCTATGGACGTCACTTTGGGAATGTATTTGTAGGTGTGCAACCTACATTTGGATACGAAGGAGATCCAATGAGGTTGTTGTACTCACGAAGTGCAAGCCCTCACCATGGCTTTGCTGCTTATTACACATATCTAGAAAAAGTTTGGCAGGCAGACGCAGTTCTTCACTTCGGGACCCATGGCTCTCTCGAATTTATGCCTGGCAAACAAATGGGCATGAGTGAAACATGTTATCCAGATTCATTAATAGGTGGACTACCAAATCTCTATTACTATGCTGCAAATAATCCTTCTGAAGCAACTATTGCCAAAAGAAGAGGATACGCATCAACAATAAGTTACCTAACCCCACCTGCAGAA
>CAJWIZ010000166.1 GCA_913041805.1 uncultured Prochlorococcus sp. | reverse complement strand
GAATGCACCGAACTCATAATTCGGCTAAGGCGAGTTCGATCCTCGCGACCCCCATCAAACCAATTAATGAGACTGCTAATTCTCGGCATATTGCTTGTCCTCCCAGCCTTTTTTGCTGCTGGAGAAGTATCTCTCTTACGACTCAGGCCAAGCCGTGTTCAGCGCTTAGTCGAAGAAAAAAAGTCAGGCGCAAAAGCAATTAACAGGCTGCAACGTCGACTCAGAAGGGCCTTAATGGTTTCTCAGCTTGGTGGAACTATTGCCTTAGTAACTCTTGGATGGATTGGGAAAGGATTAGGAGAGCAATGGTGGCCTAATGACGAGTTCTCAAGCCGGATTTGGGATATGTTCCTTTTCCTAATCATTGTTCTTCTAGCGACAATCATCTCTGGGCTTCTACCAAAAGCCCTGGTACTAAATAGACCAGAGACTGCAGCTCTTCGTCTTGCTCCTCTCTTAGAGTCAGTCATGAGAGCATTAGCACCTTTATTAGCCCTTCTAGAAACATTCACATCACTACTCTTAAGACTGGTTGGATTAAATGCTAAATGGGATTCTTTAGTTCCAGCATTGTCAGCAGATGAACTAGAAACCTTAATTGAAACAGGAGGGGTAACTGGCTTAGCCCCCGATGAACAAAATATTCTTGAAGGTGTTTTTGCACTTCGTGATACTCAAGTAAGAGAGGTAATGGTGCCTAGATCAAAAATGGTAACCCTCCCAATTGAGGTGAGCTTTGCCAAATTAATGAAAGAAGTTCACCGCACTCGTCATGCCCGCTTCTTAGTAATTGGAGATTCCTTAGATGATGTCAAAGGAGTAATTGATCTAAGACAACTCGCTGAACAAATTTCTAGAGGGTCAATGAATGCAGATACGCCTTTAAAGCCATATCTACAGCCAGCAAAAATGGTGCTTGAAACATGCACCCTAGGTGAATTATTACCATTAATTCGTAGCGGCAACCCTCTTCTTGTTGTAGTTGACGAGCACGGAGGGACCGAAGGGCTTGTAACAGCTGCTGACCTGACAGGAGAGATAGTTGGAGATGAACTTCAAACAGACAATCAACAAACCACTCATCTCAAACCTTTAGAAGGTAATGAGGGACATTGGCTGGCGACTGGGGACCTAGAGATTCTTGAGCTCAATAGACAACTAAATCTGGAATTGCCTGAATCCGATGACCATCACACTCTGGCTGGATTTCTATTGGAAAAGCTTCAACATGTTCCAAGTACAGGAGAGACCTTTTCATTCAAAGATATCCAATTTGAAATCTGCTCTATGAAGGGGCCAAGGATTGATCTTGTAAAACTGATCTTGCTCAAAAAACCTCAAGAGGGAAATCAATAGTCGATAATCAAATCATCACATCGATTGATCTCGCATGACCCCACCAATCATTCCGGTGAAGGTTGGCGTTATCGGTGTCGGCAATATGGGCTGGCATCATGCAAGAATTCTCAGCCTTCTTAAAGATGCAGAACTTGTTGGAATAGCTGATCCAGATGAAGAAAGAGGTCGAATGGCCCATGAACAATTTGGTTGCAAATGGTTTATGGATTATCGAGATCTACTCAACGAGGTTGAAGCTGTGTGCATTGCAGTTCCCACTTTGCTGCATCACAAAGTTGGTTTGGAATGTCTCCAAGCAAGCAAACATGTATTAATTGAGAAACCAATCGCAGCGAGTCAAGATGAAGCTTCTGCATTGATAAAAGCATCACACAAGGCAAATTGCTTACTACAAGTAGGACATATAGAAAGATTCAACCCAGCCTTTAGAGAATTAATCAAAGTAGTCGCGACTGATGAAGTAGTAGTTCTTGAAGCTCGCCGGCATAGTCCGCATGCAGACCGAGCAAATGATGTCTCCGTTGTCCTAGACCTGATGATTCATGATTTAGATCTAGTTCTCGAACTTGCACAAGCTCCTGTAATCAAATTATCTGCAGTTGGTGGTCGTAGCACTAAGGGACCAATCGATTATGTCAATGCAACACTTGGATTCGAAAATGGAATCATTGCAAGCCTAAGTGCTAGCAAGATGAGTCATCGAAAAGTTCGGAGCCTAAGTGCCCATTGCAGACAAAGTCTTGTTGAGACAGATTTCCTAAACCATACACTTCATATCCATCGGAGAGCACACGAATGGTATTCAGCAGATCATGGCGAATTGCTATATCGTAATGATGGATTTGTCGAAGAAGTAAGCACCACTTCAATAGAACCGCTATATGCAGAGCTAGAGCATTTTTTGCAGTGTGTTCGAGGGCAGGAAAAACCTGCAGTGGATGGGCTTCAAGCGTCACGTGCATTACATTTAGCAGACCTGATTGAGAATGC
>CAJWIZ010000165.1 GCA_913041805.1 uncultured Prochlorococcus sp. | reverse complement strand
GGATGTAAATTTTTTGGCAATCTTTTGGATTCTGGTCAAATCACACTTTGTGGTGAGGAAAGTTTTGGAACTGGTAGTAATCATGTGCGAGAGAAGGATGGATTATGGGCAGTGCTTTTTTGGCTGCAGGTACTTTCAGAAAAGCAATGCTCTGTCAAAGATTTAATGTCGCAACATTGGAGACGTTTTGGACGTCATTACTACTCACGACATGATTATGAAGCTATTCCTGTTGATGTAGCTCATGGTTTGTATGAAAGGCTTGAGTCGATGTTGCCTTCTTTGATTGAAAAGCCTTTTGCTGGAACTCTTGTTGATAAAGCCGATAATTTCAGTTATCAAGATCCAGTCGATTCCTCTACTGCTAGTGGACAAGGCCTGCGTATTCTTTTGAATGATGGTAGTAGGGTGATTTTGCGCCTTTCTGGTACAGGAACTAAAGGTGCAACTCTAAGAGTTTATTTAGAACGGTATGTTTTACCTAGTGGAAATTTGAATGAGAATCCTCAGAAGGCACTTTCTGACTTAATCACAAATATCGATTCTCTAGCAGAGATTACTAAGCGAACTGGCATGCGAAAACCAACTGTTATCACTTGATTGATGTTGACCAGTAAAAGATGTGCTTAATCATTTGATGAATTGAGTTCAAATCTTTATTTTTATAAAGGCTAGTTTCGATCATCTTTTTTTTTTCAATAGAGTCAATAAATTGAAAGAATTAATGTGAGTTAATTAGGACCATTATTGACCAAAGATCTTTTTAACTATCGTGGAGATCAAGATCTTCTGCGAAAAGCCCCCCTTGCTGAGCGTCTTCGACCTAAGACATTAGATGAGTTTGTTGGTCAAGGAGCAATCTTGGGTGAAGGACGTCTCTTGCGTAGAGCTATATCAGCTGATCGAGTTGGCAACTTGTTGCTACATGGTCCTCCAGGTGTTGGAAAAACTACTTTGGCAAGAATTATTGCTGAGAATACTCGCTCTCACTTCAGTGTTCTGAATGCTGTTCTTTCTGGAGTAAAGGAACTTCGTAAGGAAGTTGATGAAGCAAGAGAGAGGTTGGATAAATATGGGCTTAGAACCATTCTTTTTATTGATGAAGTGCATCGGTTTAATACTGCTCAGCAGGATGCTCTCTTGCCTTGGGTTGAAAATGGTGTTGTGACACTGATTGGAGCAACTACAGAAAATCCATATTTTGAGGTAAACAAAGCTCTCGTCAGTCGCTCCAAGTTGTTTCGTCTACAACATTTAGAGCCAGAAGATTTACATCAACTCATTAATCGTGCCTTGAATGATAAAGAGTATGGTTATGGAAAGAAAAACATTAGGATTAGCGATCCTGCTGCTTGCCATTTAGTCGATGTAGCAAATGGAGATGCACGAAGTTTATTTAATGCTCTTGAGTTAGCGGTTGAAAGCACCTCTGCAGATTCAAATGGAATTATCAATATTGATCTTGCAATTGCAGAGGAATCAATTCAAGAACGAGCAGTCTTATATGACAAACAAGGTGACGCACATTTCGACACTATTAGTGCTTTCATCAAATCTTTGCGTGGCTCAGATCCTGATGCAGCTTTGTTTTGGTTGGCTCGGATGGTTGAGGCAGGTGAGAACCCTAAGTTTATTTTTCGAAGAATGCTAATTGCTGCAGGAGAAGACGTTGGCTTAGCTGACCCGCAAGCAATAGTTGTTGTGGAAGCTTGTGCAGCTGCTTTTGAAAGAATTGGTTTACCAGAGGGCCTATATCCTCTTGTACAAGCTGCTCTCTATTTGGCAGCAACAGAGAAAAGCAATAGTTTGATGGGCTTTTTCGATGCGCAACGACTTGTCAGGGAAGCTCAAAAACAGGAAGTCCCAAGCCATCTTCGTGATGCTCATAGAGATAAATCCGCTTTTGGAGATGGCATTGGTTATCGTTATCCCCATGCTTTTGCTGAGCATTGGGTCACTCAGCAATATTTACCTAATGAAATTCAAGGTGAAGTTTTTTGGAATCCCAGTCAACAGGGTTGGGAAGGACAACGTCGGTTATTGATGCTCGATAGAAGAGCCGCACAGCTTGCAGCAATATTTGAATCATCGCAAGAAAATCCATTATTAATTAGCAGTGGGCCTCAAATACCTCAAGTAGAGAGATGGTTACAACGTCAACTTACTCAAGAGGGTAGAAGGCTTGAAGAGCTGCTAGGAAAATTATGGTTCGGGGTCGAATGGCAGCGCCATGACCGCGTTTTGGTTTTTGGTAGGTCTTTGCTTTGGTCTGTAACTCCTCTTCGGGCTGTGCCTGAAGGGGGAGTTACTTTATTTGCAGGTTCTTCGAAGGATGTATCGCGTTTATCTGCACAGCTGAATGTTTTAGATCC
>CAJWIZ010000164.1 GCA_913041805.1 uncultured Prochlorococcus sp. | reverse complement strand
TCCTATTACTATCAGGTCGATATTCTTTTCTTTGCATGAAACTATAAGTCCTTTTACATTGTGTTCCTTAACATCCAAACGCTTACAACCTTGATAGTCTTCTGTGCCTCCATTCCCTGGAGCGATAAATATTTCTTCGATGCTTTTACATTTGCGCATTGACCATGCAAGTGCGTTTTCACGGCCGCCACTACCCACAATCAGAATTCTTTTTAGTGGGGGTAGGCACTGATCAGAATTGGAGTCCTTCATGGTGTTGATCTTTTGTTCGGCACTAGATTCTGCAAGGCTGCCACTTGGCAGATAACTTCATGCAGCTTCTTAATTTTGGTGAATGGTTTGCATATGTGAGGAATAAGTGTCTTCCCTTCACAATTTTGTTGGTTATTATTCCCAGTCAAATTTCCATAGTTAGAGCATCAAAACCTCACAATGAGAAGAACTTTTATTTAATGGTTAATGCTGATATTCCTTCAAAACTTGATTATGAGAATATTGCTGAAATAAAAGCTGGTTGTGTTGAGGCAGTCAGCTCTTCATTGGATGAACGGCTAAGGAAATCAAGTGAGAAATTGATGCTTTTGCAAGAGGAAGATTCTTTTGATTGGAAAATTGATAGAGCTGAAGTACTTCTAGTTTGTAAGGCACCAAGTATGGCTCAGCAAGTACTTCAAGCAATTATTCCTTCTAATAGATTGGAACAAAGGAGGTGGTCGATTTTGTATTGGAAGGCAAGTAATGCACTTATGGATCATATGAACGCTGCCTTTGCTTTAAGGAGACTTTCTGAAGGGAACTTACAAAAACTCGATGAGGAATTAATGATTGTTGGATATCGCTCAGATGGTTCTCCATTGAAACGATCAGCGCTTGATTTGCTGGCTGAGCATGAACGATTAACTGGTCATTGTGAAACTGCGGCAAAGGTTTTGTTGGCAGGTCGTAAAACTGGTGCATTGGGCGCCAAGCGCCTAGCTCTTGCGGTTCAATGCTTAGAAGAATTGACTCTGGCACAACGCCTGGACTTACTTGAAAAGGCTCTTTTGGAGGCACAATCCGATCAGGCTTGGTGGTTGGTTGGAGATATCTTGAGATTGCAGTTGATTCTTGACTCGTCCATGGGTGAGGATTCCTTGATCATTAGAGAGCGTCTAGAGAATTTTGCGAAAGAAATTGATGATCGTTATACCCAATTGGAATTACTTCGCCTTGACAGCAAAAAAGAAGAAGAAAAGACTCTTATGGAAAATCAGCTACGTTCTCCAAGGAAGTCAACTTCCGAGCTTGAAAAAATCAGATATTGATTTTTTGTTTTCATTCGACATTCATCACTGAAGATCAATTATGAAACCAAAACATGGACAGTTGCTATATCAAGGCAAGGCAAAAAGGATTTTTCAGTCAGATTTTGATGATCAGGTTCTTGTCGAATTTAAGAATGATGCGACAGCTTTTAATGCTTTAAAGCATCAAGAGTTTGAAGATAAGGGCAGAATTAATTGCCAAATCTCAGCACATCTTTTTGAGATGTTGGAATCTCAAGGTGTGCCAAATCACTATCTCTCTTTGGCTGCAGATTGTTGGATGGTTGTTGAACGTGTGAGAATTATTCCTTTGGAGGTTGTGATTCGCAATATTGCAACTGGCTCTTTGTGTAGGGAGACGCCAATTAAGCAAGGGGATGAGCTTTTACCACCTTTATTAGATTTTTATTATAAAGATGATCAAATGGGCGATCCTCTCTTGTCTGAAGCAAGATTGGAAAAGTTAGAACTCTTGAGCGAAAAGGATAGATTGGAAATTGAAAGAATAGCTTTCCGAGTTAACTTGCTACTTCAATCTTTCTTTGAGAAATTAGACCTCACTCTTGTTGACTTTAAGTTGGAATTTGGCATCAATAATCAAGGGCAGATTCTTCTCGCTGATGAGATCAGCCCAGATACATGCAGGATCTGGGACAAGAGAATTCGAGACTCTAAAGAACGAATTTTAGACAAGGATCGCTTTCGCCAAGATCTTGGAGGAGTTATCAATGCATACGGTGAGGTTCTCAAACGTATACAAGGTGTCTCGTCAACCCCCCGCATTTGCAGTTAAATCAGCGGAGGTTTTAGGCAATTAGCCAGCTTCCTCTGCATCTATGGTCAGATTTCACAAATACGGTCCATCCTGGCTATTGCAATGGCGATCATATGGTTTGGCTTTGGCTTTGCCAGTAGTTGCTGGGAATGGGCTGCCCTCTTTCATTGATCAAGAAGCATCTTCTTCGAATCAATTAGGAATCTCAAAGGTTGTTGAAGTTGCTCAGCTTATAAGCCCTAAAGCAGATGATGGAGGGGAAATAACTCAACTTAATCCTTTTTCGGGGCAAGCCCAATTCAATGGAATGGAGAATAAGTC
>CAJWIZ010000163.1 GCA_913041805.1 uncultured Prochlorococcus sp. | reverse complement strand
TCGTGACTGACCACCACTAAGTCGCTCAGCAACCTTTTGTAAATAATGAGTTCGGACCGCAGACTGTGGAAGTTTGCCCAATAATTGGACTAATCCAGTTACTGCCGATTGAAAATGATCGGCTTTACTCAGATCTAAATCATGCAAAACTTGTTCAATTTGCCAGTCGAGCCAAAGAGGCGATTGATCAAGAAGAGCTCTATATTCTCCAGGGCTATGTGCCTGAAGAAACTCATCAGGGTCTTTGCCTGAAGGAAGGTGAAGGATACGTAAATCCAGTTGTCCCTGCATAGCAAGACGCTCGACTTCACCAATAGCCCTATTGGCAGCGCGAATTCCTGCACTATCGGCATCAAAGTTGAGGACTATCTTTTTACTATCACTACACCTACACAACTGAGTAATTTGTTGACTACTAAGAGCTGTTCCTAAAGAAGCAACACTATTGTTAATACCAGCAGCATGTAAAGCGATCACATCAAAATAACCTTCTACAACAACTGCTCTATCGTTCTTACGAATTGAATTAGAAGCTTTATCCAAGCCAAATAGATGTTGACCTTTTTCAAAGACTTCTGTTTCTGGAGAATTGAGATATTTAGGTTCAACCCCATCCAGACTGCGGCCACCAAAACCAATAACACGACCCTGACGATCGCAAATTGGAACCATAACCCGGTTACGGAAGCGGTCATAAAAACCTCCCCCTCCCTTACGAGGCACTACAAGGCCCGCCGCCACAAGAAGTTCGACAGATAAATTCTCAACCTGCTGAAGATGAGTTAGCAGTCCATCCCATTGATCTGGGGCATAGCCCAAACGAAAAGACTCGAGAGTGTTTTCAGACAAACCACGCTCAGTTTTTAAATAATGAAGAGCTAACGAGCCTTTCTGACTCCTCAATTGATTAGAGAACCATCCTGCAGAGAGAGAAAGTGCTCGATGAAGTTTGTCTCGACGTGAAAATTGCTGTCGTAGGCGCTCTTGCTGAGAGCCATCTACGGTTTCAATAGGAAGCTGATATTTTCTGGCTAATTCAAGGACAACATCACCAAAACTTTGTCGCTGAAATTCCATCAAAAACTTAATGGAATTTCCGCCAGCACCACATGAGAAACAGTAATAGAACTGCTTTGACGGCGAAACCGTCATAGAAGGCTTGCTGTCATCGTGGAAAGGACAAATCCCTACAAACTCCCTACCTTTTTTCTTTAAAACAACATGTTCTCCTACTACATCAACAATATCTGCTCGTTCCTTGACGGCCTCAATAGTTCTGGGGTGGAAGCGAGGTGATGACATTAGTGCGTTATAAATAAGAGCAAGACATCAGGTCTATTTGGATGACGTCATAGCACTGGAACATAATTCCATCTAATTGCTTTACATACAAATTAGAAATTGGATCGAAAGCATCTCATAGAAATCCTCTTGAAGCTATTGGACAAAAACTTCCCAGAAAAAATAAAAGGTTATGTCGCCTTATTGGCTAGCGCATTTGCATTCAGCCTAATGACTGTATGCGTAAAACTTCTGTCGGGTCGATACCCAGTAGCAGAACTTGTACTAATAAGGGCCTTAATAAGCCTTTTCATTACAAGAGTGATGCTTGCAAAAGCAAAGGTTTCACCGTGGGGGAAAAATAAAAAACTACTTTTCATTAGAGGTCTTCTTGGCACCAGCGCTTTGTTCTGCATATTTGAAGCGATAGCAAAACTGCCTCTTGCATCAGCAACAATTATTCAATACACCTATCCAACATTTACAGCACTAGCTGCATGGCTTTTGTTAAAAGAAGGAATAGGACTTCGAATTGTTTTTGCAATAGCAATCGGATGGCTAGGAATCATCTTGGTGGTGCAACCAGATTGGATCAGTTCGAATCCGATCCAATTACCAAGCACATACGTTTTTATTGCTTTAACAGGCGCTTTCTTTACAGCACTAGCTTACATATGCGTTCGAAAACTTTCTAAAAAAGAACATCCGCTAGTAATAGTTCATTATTTCCCATTGGTTTCAGTTCCTATAACTATTCCATTTATATTCAAACAAGGAGTTTTACCAATAGGTATTGATTGGATATGGTTATTAGGGATTGGCATCTTTACGCAACTTGGTCAACTATGGATAACGCAAGGTCTAAGCCTAATAAAAGCAGCACAAGCAAGCTCAATTAATTATGTGCAAGTACTATTTTCTATGTTTTGGGGAATAGTGCTTTTTGAAGAAAACCCAGATAATTGGACCATTATTGGAGGACTTCTTATACTAATAGCGACACTAATAAGTCTTAGTAAAAAAGCAAAGTCACCAATAAAAATATAAGCAAGAAGAATCTATAGAGTAAAAAGCAATAAAAAGAGATAGCAATTTATCAAATCAAAAAAAAAGCAACTCA
>CAJWIZ010000162.1 GCA_913041805.1 uncultured Prochlorococcus sp. | reverse complement strand
CCTAATAGGTTGCTAATTCTCGGTGGCGTAAGGCTTGTGCACCCTGATGGATTGGGATTGGACGGCCATAGTGATGCTGATGTCCTTGCACATGCGATTGCGGATGCTTTGCTTGGAGCGCTTGCTTTAGGAGATATTGGGAAATACTTCCCTCCTGAAGACCCTCAATGGAAAGATCTTGATAGCTTAGTTTTACTCGCAAATATTGTTGATCTTGTAAGAGAACGAGGCTGGAAAGTCGTAAATGTTGATTCAATAATAATTGCAGAACGACCAAAGTTAAAACAACATATAGATCTTATGAGGGGTAATTTGGCTAAATGTTTAGGAGTCGAGTTGCAATCAGTTGGAGTGAAGGCAACAACTAATGAACACTTGGGCCCAGAAGGGAGAGAAGAGGGCATTAGTAGTCATGCAGTCGCTTTGCTAGAAGAATTATGAAAAACACACAATTTTCAAGAGTGCTTAGCTGTGTTCCCAAATGCATAGCATTGACAATGGGATTTTTAATTATTGTCTTTTTAAATACTCAAAAGGTTTTTTCATCAATGGCAAGTGATCTGAATATGAATGATCAACCAATTATTGAACATCTACGTCTGCATGTTGATAATCATAATCGACAGGCTTGGTTAAATGCTGAGAAAGGAAGTTGGGAGCAATGGTTAATTACTAAGAAAGGATTTCTAGGTAGAAAACTTTTCTGGGACCCTTTGAGAGAAGAGGCAACTGTGATGATTACTTGGTCTAGTTTCTCTCAATGGAAAGATATTCCTCAGGGGGAAATAGATGCCGTGCAAGAACGTTTTGAGCAGTTGGCTCGTGAAGGGACTGGAAATGAGACTGGCAACCCGTTCCCCTTGACATATGAAGGTGAGTTGTTGCCTCAGTGAAATCACCTCAATCCAGGTTGGATTTTCAGCGCAGGGATAGGCTGGGGATGATCGAGGCAATTTGGGGAGAGCACAAAACTACCGAGCAAATTGTAGAAATTCTGAAAAACTTCCAAGACAAAGGAGAATTGGCATTGGTTACGAGAGTTAGCCCTGAGAAAGCTAGTGAATTGAAAGGTTTTTTTAAGTCTGCAGAAATTCATTCTTTGGCTCGATGCTTGACCTTAGGCAAAATTCCAGCTCCATTGACCTCTCTTGGGAATGTAGTTGTCTTAAGTGGAGGTACAAGTGACCTGTTTGTCGCAGCAGAAGCCGAATTGGCCTTGAGATGTCATGGAGTTCAAGTCGAACTTTTATTAGATGTAGGCGTTGCTGGTTTGCATCGTCTTTTCAATGAGTTAGAGAAATTAAAGAAGGCCAATGTTTTGATTGCTTGTGCAGGCATGGAGGGCGCCCTCCCTACAGTTCTTGCTGGGTTGGTTTCGCAACCAATAATTGGAGTTCCAGTATCTGTAGGTTATGGGGTAAGTGCAAGAGGGAAAACAGCTCTAGAGGGAATGCTGGCAAGTTGTTCCCCTGGGTTGATGGTCGTCAATATTGATAATGGTTATGGTTCTGCAATGGCTGCATTGAGAATCCTGAGGTCTTAAAGCATTTCAAAAGTTTTTTGATTAGGACTGATGATTGCTGAATAATCCCTGTTGGGCGCCATGTGTTTTCAAATCAAGAAGCTGTTCAACCCAAAGCTTCATTGAGCGGGGCAGCAAACCCTGTTCATACCTGTGAATTGCTTCGAACAGAACAGGACTATTTACCCAATGAAGCGTTCTTCTTCTCATTCATTTCTATTGCCTTGAACTGAAGGTGAGATATTTCACCAAACAATGCAAGAGCTAAAAGCAATATTCACTCTTCTTCGTTGCATTTGGTACCCAGCCTTGTTAACTCATCTCCATGATTGGTTGCTTCTACATCGAGTAAGCGACGTACCAGTTCTGAGAGGTCGCGTTGGGCTAATTCCCCATTGTTTTCCCACTTCATAGCTCGTGGTCCTTGGCTGGATGAAGCAGACACTCTTGGCAGATCAAATTAATTCATTCGAATTTAATTGTGTTGAAGCTCTGATTTGGTTCTTATTGCACAATATTGGCGAAAGAAATTATGAAGAATTTGGAAATGGTTGCTTTTGGCTTGTGCTAGAGGTGTTTGAGATTGGGATATTTGGTTACAAGCTCCTCTCCACTAAGGACTTCCCCACTTCCTTCAGGTTGCCAGATCACTTCCAATGCTATTAGATCCGTTGAAGATATGGAACCTAATATTTGCAGACTGGCTTCTAGTTCATTACTAGTGATTACCTCTTTTAATGCCAATTTCTTTCTTGATGCAATTAATAGTGTGACCGCAATGTATTCATTGATTGTCGCAGCTTCGCCAGATTTGACTTCAGATGATTGATCTGAGGAAAGCTTGCCGGAAATGTTAGTTGTTATTTCTGCAGTTAATTTGCTTCTTTCGC
>CAJWIZ010000161.1 GCA_913041805.1 uncultured Prochlorococcus sp. | reverse complement strand
TAGTTGATGCAATAGGTGAAGCACTTATATTTGAAGGGCTTGAACTCACGGCTGATGACTGGGAAGAAATCGAAGAATATGAATATGCATTTGTTTAATTAGCTAATTATTCACCTTTAACAATCCATTTCATAATAGTTAACTGCAATTTCAGAAGTAGATTTTGAGGTATTTCGTGACCTCCTTCAAATACAACTAATTCAGCATCTATTTTATTTAATTTAAGGCAATTAAATAATTTTCTTGAAGCCTCAATAGGTACAACCTGGTCTTGCTCGCCATGAAGCAAAAGGACAGGTGGTGATACCTGTGGGGCAATCCACTTGGGATGAGGATAGGAACTACAACAAATCAATCCAGCCAACTTCATTTCACAACCAGCATCCAAAGCCATCGCACCACCCTGGGAAAAACCAAGCAAAAAAGTGTTTTCCAAAGGAATAGAGCTAGTTGAGAATGCTTTTATTCGAGCTGTTAATTGTTCAATTGATGCGGGCACTGCATCCCAATCAGGAGGGAAAAGTCCATACCACTGTCGACCAAAACCTTCAGGATGGTTTTGAGGCGCGCGTAATGCAATCAATTCCATCTTGATTTCAGACAATCCTTTGATCAACTCTTTCCCAATGGGGATTAAGTCATCCCCATCCGCACCCCACCCATGAAGCAAAACCAACCGATGAGTAGCTCCTGGAGTCCTTACAGAGATAAATTCATTTTCCATTTAAGCAATTTCGCTCAGTAGTGCGTAAGTTGGCGCATGGAATGCCTCTCTAATCTTCTGTCATGGCTCCATTAGCCTTGTTAAGTGTTTCAGATAAACAGGACTTACTGCCTTTCGCAAAAGCCTTGATCAATGATCATGGTTTCACAATTATCTCCAGTGGAGGGACAGCAAACAACCTCGAAGCAGATCAGCTACCAGTCACACGAGTTGCTGATTACACCAATGCTCCCGAAATACTGGGAGGAAGAGTCAAAACCCTGCACCCTCGTATTCATGGTGGCATTCTGGCTAAAAGAAATAATGCAGACCATATCAATGATCTAGAAAGGCAAAAAATCCAAAATTTTGATTTGGTTGTGGTTAATCTCTACCCCTTCAGAGAAACTATTGCCAATCCCAATGTTAACTGGGAAAAAGCAATAGAAAACATTGATATTGGTGGGCCGACAATGGTTCGTGCAGCAGCAAAAAACCATTCGGATGTAGTCATACTTACAAGACCAGATCAATACAATTATTTTCTCAAGCTTCTCAAAGAAGAAGCTTTAACTGAAGAAGTACGTAGGCAATTTGCCCTAGAAGCCTTTGAACATACAGCTGCATATGACGTCGCAATTAGTCGCTGGATGGCAGATCAAGTAAAAGCAGAAACCAATTCACCCTGGCTAGATGCTTTACCACTCAAACAGAAACTTCGTTACGGAGAGAACCCACATCAAGATGCCGCTTGGTACAGCTCTATTGGACAAGGGTGGGGGGGAGCAAAACAGTTACAAGGGAAAGAACTTAGTACAAACAATCTCCTAGATCTTGAAGCAGCACTTTCTACTGTGCGCGAATTTGGATATGGCGATGCAATCCTGAATCCTCATACAGAAAAAGCTGCGGTAGTCATTAAGCACACAAACCCTTGCGGTGTAGCAATCGAAAATTCAGAATCTAATGCCATTACTCGCGCGCTAGACGCAGACCGTGTTAGTGCATTTGGAGGGATCGTTGCATTAAATAGTTCTGTTAATCGAACTACAGCAACTGCACTAACTAGTCTTTTTCTGGAATGTGTAGTTGCACCTTCTTTTGAAAAAGAAGCATTAGAGATTCTTTCAAGAAAGCCGAATTTGCGACTACTTGAACTCAAACCAGAGGTATTGGACAAAGTCAGTAGAAACCATATTCGCAGCATTCTTGGTGGTGTATTGGTGCAAGAATCAGATGACCAGAAAATAAATCCAATTAATTGGCAAATATCTACTAAACGGCAACCAACTGAGCAAGAAATCAAAGATCTTACATTTGCGTGGCGTCTAGTAAGGCACGTACGTTCTAATGCAATTGTTGTTGCTTCCTCAGGGCAAAGCCTAGGAATTGGTGCTGGTCAAATGAACAGAATTGGATCCGCAAAAATAGCACTACATGCTTCAAGCGAAAAGGCTAAAGGGGCTGTATTAGCAAGCGATGGATTCTTCCCATTTGATGACACTGTAAGGCTTGCATCCGAGTATGGGGTCAAAGCAATTATTCAGCCAGGTGGAAGTATTAGAGATAAAGATTCTATAGAAGCTTGTGATGAATTAGGAATCACAATGATAATAACTGGAAGGCGTCATTTTTTACATTAGGGTTCTAATTAATTTTTAGGTTGGTAATTTATTCTCAACTAATAAACTCAATCAATATATAGAAATTGAATAGATTTAATAA
>CAJWIZ010000160.1 GCA_913041805.1 uncultured Prochlorococcus sp. | reverse complement strand
TAGAGGTTTTGCAAAGATGTTGGAGTGAAAATATGAGTACCGAACAGTGGATTAAGAGATTGGAGAGGCTTTTGCCAAGTTTTGGTCATGATTTGACTGCAGACTCGTCTTTGCTATTAAAGACTCGAAATAGAAGCAATTCTTTGTTGAAGCTGTTGTGAGTTATTTGCGCTTTTTGCTGAGGTAGTAGACATAGCTCTATAAGATCCCATAAATGATTTCAGTACGCCTAACTGGCATTCTGCAAACGCATGACTGATGTTCCCGTTTCTCAATTAAGGAACTTTTGCATAATTGCACATATTGACCATGGTAAGTCGACTCTTGCAGACAGGCTTTTGCAAGAAACTGGAACCGTTGCAAGCAGAGATATGCAAGCTCAGTTTTTGGACAATATGGATCTTGAGCGTGAAAGAGGTATAACCATCAAGCTTCAAGCGGCAAGGATGAATTACACGGCCACTGATGGCCAGAGCTATGTGCTAAACCTTATTGATACTCCTGGTCATGTTGATTTCTCATATGAGGTAAGCCGCTCTTTGCAGGCTTGTGAAGGTGCTTTATTGGTTGTTGATGCTAGTCAAGGGGTTGAGGCACAGACTTTGGCCAACGTTTATTTGGCGTTGGAGAATGATTTGGAAATTATTCCAGTACTTAATAAAATTGATCTTCCTGGATCTGATCCAGATCGCATCAAACAAGAGATAGAGGCCATAATTGGACTTGATACCACTCAAGCGATTGCTTGTTCTGCGAAAACTGGATTAGGTATAAAAGATATTTTGCAAGCAGTTGTTGATCGGATTCCGCCGCCCAAGGATGACATTGACCAGCCTACTAAAGCTTTAATATTTGACTCTTACTATGATCCTTATAGAGGAGTAATTGTCTACTTTCGTGTAATTAGTGGTCGTATAGATATCAAAGATAAAGTTCTTTTAATGGCTAGTAAAAAGAGTTATGAACTTGATGAAATAGGAGTAATGACTCCTGATGAGTGCAAAGTAGATAGTTTACATGCTGGAGAAGTTGGATATCTTGCGGCTTCTATTAAGGCAGTTGCTGATGCAAGGGTTGGAGACACTATTACATTATTCAATTCATCGGCAAAACATCCATTGCCTGGGTATACAGAGGCAAAACCTATGGTCTTCTGTGGATTATTCCCTACTGATGCAGATCAATATCCTGACTTAAGAGAATCATTAGAAAAACTACAACTATCTGATGCTGCTTTGCAGTATGAACCTGAAACAAGTAGCGCAATGGGGTTTGGTTTTCGTTGTGGATTTCTAGGCCTTTTACATATGGAAATTGTTCAAGAGAGATTGGAGCGTGAATATGACTTGGACTTAATTGTCACTGCTCCCTCTGTTATCTATCAAGTGAATATGTTGAATGGAGAAACATTGATGATTGATAATCCTGCAACTTTGCCTGACCCTCAAAAACGTGAATCAATAGAAGAACCATATGTTCGGATGGAGATCTACGCTCCCAATGATTACAATGGAACACTGATGGGCCTCTGCCAGGAAAGGCGAGGTGACTTTGTAGATATGAAATATATAACAGTAGATAGAGTTACTTTGACCTATGAAATTCCACTTGCTGAGGTTGTGACTGATTTCTTTGATCAGATGAAAAGCAGAACGAAAGGCTATGCCTCAATGGAATACCATTTAATTGGATACCGTAGAAATGATTTAGTACGTCTTGATGTGTTAATTAATTCAGAAAAAGCTGATCCATTAACCACTATTGTCCATAGAGAGAAGGCTTATGGGGTTGGTAGAGGTCTTGTTGAAAAACTGAAAGAGCTTATCCCTAGGCAACAGTTTAAGATTCCTCTTCAAGCGTCTATTGGAAGCAGGATAATTGCTAGTGAAAGTATTAGTGCAATGCGTAAAGATGTATTGGCAAAATGTTATGGAGGTGACATTTCTAGGAAGAAAAAACTTCTTAAGAAGCAAGCTAAGGGTAAAAAGAGAATGAAGGCAATGGGGAAAGTCGATGTCCCTCAAGAGGCCTTTATGGCGGTTTTAAAGTTAAACCAATGATGACAATTTATCAAAATAATAATATGATTTGAATATAAACTATATTTTTAAAGTTTTAACTGAATGCTCTGGTTTTTGCTTATAAGCTGAGATGTCGGCCTATTTGAAAGATCTTGAGAACTGTCTTTTTTATTTACTGTTGTCCATATCAGTCCACCCAGAATAAGTACTGAAATTGCAATTGTTAGTTCGCCAACTGTTAAGCCACTTTGTGTTGAGTTCATTTTGAAATTTGCTCGCAATTACATTTAAGCTAATTTTGGAGAATAATTCTAGTATTCCAGTTAATTTTAAAGCTGGGCTAATTTCTGATTGTCGCCAGTGAGGTTTTTTTTAAAAACGAGCCTTTCCAACAAAATGGCTTTTTTGGGAATCA
>CAJWIZ010000159.1 GCA_913041805.1 uncultured Prochlorococcus sp. | reverse complement strand
TTGAGATATTGATTCTTTTTCTACTGCGCAATCCTCGGCGAATGCTTTCGAAATTAACTACTCCATCTTTTAATGCAAAAAGGGTGTCATCCTTACCCTTCCCTACATTAAGTCCTGGTAAAACGGAAGTTCCTCTTTGCCTGATCAAAATTGAACCAGCAGTTACTGTCTCCCCTCCATAGGCTTTTACGCCAAGACGTTTTGAATTTGAATCCCGTCCATTTCGTGTTGAACCAGTTCCTTTTTTATGTGCCATGGTGATTTTGGGAAATGAGATTGATAGTTAATAGTTAGTCTGAGTCTGAGGCCTTTTTGGACTTGGTGGCCTTTGCACCTATTGAGATGGATTGAACCATTGCTCGGGTGAGTTCTTGTCTGTGTCCATTTTTGCGCCTTGTTTTTTTCTTGGGGCGCATTTTATACACAATTATTTTTGGACCTCTGCGATGTTCTAGTACTTTCAGTTCGACTCGAGCCCCTTTTATATAAGGCTTCCCCAAGGTTGCGCCTTTCCCTTCATTGATTAAAAGAACATTCTCTATGGTTACTATTTCGCCAACATCTGCTTCCAGACGATTGAAGTCATAGTAACGATTAGCCTCAACCCATAATTGTTTGCCGGAAGCCTCAACTATGGCGTATGAAGATGCTTTTGGCTCTTCTTTTGAAGGTTTTGGACTTTGCTTAGGCATGGTTTTGTGGACGCGGATAGGCTCGGTTGGCAATTAGGTAATAAACCAAATGTGCTCAAAAACCGATTAGGCCTATGTCGCAATCGGAAGACAATCAAACATCCTCGGGTTTTGGCCTCCCATCCGTCAAGATTCAATTGTTTACCACCTTGGTTTCTTGAGGTGTTTAAGGGATGTATCTATGAGTCCTCGGAAGACCTATATCCTCAAGCTTTACGTGGCTGGGAACACTCCAAATTCAATGCGAGCTTTGAAAACACTTAGGGAGATATTGGAACTTGAATTTAGAGGGGTTTACGCTTTGAAAGTCATTGATGTTCTAAAGAACCCTCAACTTGCTGAGGAAGATAAGATTCTGGCTACTCCAACTTTGGCTAAAATACTTCCACCCCCAGTCCGTCGCATAATTGGCGATTTGTCAGATAGAGAGAGGGTTTTGATAGGGCTGGATTTGCTTTATGACGAGTTGTCAGATAATGAACTATCTACTTATCAGGTGGATTAGTTCTGATATGAGGACATTACTTGAGGAGATTCTTAAGTCAGGCTGTGAAGCTGATGGACAAGCAGAAATTGTCTCTAGCGTTTCACTAATAGTTAGTGAATATGCCCTCTTCAAGCGCCACACCACCCGCCAAAATTCAGGTACAGAAGCTCCCTACTGGGATTGAGGGCTTTGATGATGTATGTCAAGGAGGCCTTCCTACGGCTAGAAGTACTTTGGTAAGTGGTACTTCCGGTACAGGAAAGACAGTTTTTTCACTTCAATATTTACATCATGGAATTTGTCACTTTGATGAACCTGGCATCTTTGTGACGTTTGAGGAGTCACCTGCAGACATAATTCGAAACGCAGCCAGTTTTGGTTGGAATCTTCAGGAACTTATTGATCAAGACAAACTTTTTATTCTTGATGCTTCTCCCGACCCTGATGGTCAAGATGTCGCAGGGAGTTTTGACCTCTCGGGCTTGATAGAAAGAATTAGTTATGCCATTAGAAAATATAAAGCAAAACGAGTAGCTATTGATTCAATTACTGCAGTTTTTCAGCAATATGATGCTATTTATGTTGTAAGACGTGAGATCTTTAGGTTGATCGCCCGCTTAAAAGATATTGGTGTCACAACTGTTATGACGACGGAAAGAATAGATGAATATGGACCTATCGCTCGTTATGGTGTGGAAGAGTTTGTTTCTGACAATGTAGTCATTTTAAGGAATGTACTTGAGTCAGAGAGAAGACGTCGAACAGTTGAGATACTTAAGCTGCGAGGAACAACACATATGAAGGGTGAGTTCCCTTTTACTATGGGGAATCAAGGCATTACTGTCTTTGCTCTTGGTGCTATGAGACTGACGCAGAGATCATCAAATACTCGAATAAGTTCAGGTGTTCTAGATCTTGATGAAATGTGTGGAGGAGGTTTCTTTCAGGATTCAATTATTCTTGCCACGGGAGCTACAGGGACAGGTAAAACAATGTTAGTTTCTAAATTTATTGAAGATGCTTACTGTAATAAGGAACGAGCAATTCTTTTTGCCTATGAGGAGTCTCGTGCTCAGCTTCTTCGAAATGCAACAAGTTGGGGAATTGATTTTGAAAAAATGGAAAGTGATGGACTTCTAAAGATCATATGTGCATACCCTGAATCAACTGGACTTGAAGATCACTTGCAGATAATTAAAGCTGAGATAGCTCAATTCAAGCCTTCTAGAATGGCAATTGATTCATTGTCAGCTCTAGCACGTGGT
>CAJWIZ010000158.1 GCA_913041805.1 uncultured Prochlorococcus sp. | reverse complement strand
ATTGGTTGAATCTGCGCTAAACATCCCTCCAGTAATAGTGCAAGCTCCCATTGCTATTACATATTTTGGGTCTGGCATTTGTTCATAAAGTCTTACAAGAGCAGGAGCCATCTTCATTGTGACAGTACCTGCAACTATTAATAGATCAGCTTGTCTAGGAGAGCTTCTCGGGACAAGCCCAAAGCGATCAAAATCAAATCGAGAACCAATTAATGCTGCAAATTCAATAAAACAGCAAGCAGTCCCATATAGCAAAGGCCATAGACTGCTCAACCTAGCCCAGTTATGCAAATCATCCAGACTAGTCAGAATTATATTTTCACTTAAATCGGTCGTAATTGTTGGTGCAGCAACTGGACCACATGTTGCTGATCGAATGTCTCTAACGGATTTTGCTGAAGAAAAATTATTCAAAGATCTAACTCCATTCAAGTGCACCTTTGCGCCATGCATATGCTAGTGCAACTATAAGAATTGAAATGAAAATAAGTGCTTCTATAAATGCTAGTAAACCAAGTTTGTGAAAAGCTACTGCCCATGGATACAGAAAAACTGTTTCAACATCGAAAATAACAAATACAAGTGCAAACATGTAATACCTGATATTGAATTGAATCCAGGCTCCGCCTATAGGCTCCATACCAGATTCATAAGTGAGCTCTCTTTCCCCAGGCTTACTTGTTGGCGAAATTATCTTATTTGTTACGAGAGCAAGAACTGGCACTGCAGCCGATATCAATAGAAAACCAAGGAATGCGTCGTAACCCTCAAGAGTAAACATGATGCATTAAATACTTGATTATTAGTTTGGCACTCACTTAAGCGCACTTTCCTCGATAGAGTTAGGTTGTGTGAAACTGCAAACGGTGAGCGATGAACAAAAATCTGCATTAGATCAGGCAAAAGCCAATACATTTGGCAATAGTCCTATGGATGCAGATAAAACATCAGATCAGAAACTTCCAGATCTAGAAGAGGATTTGAGCCAAAATAGGTTTGAATGTTCTGAATGTGGTTATGTGTATGACCCTAAGGAAGGTCTGCGGAAATATCAAATTCTCCCAGGAACTTCTTTTTTGGAAATAGATCAGGAAAAGTTTCGTTGCCCAGTTTGCAGAGCACGATATGGTGCTTACAAAGATATAGGGGCTAAATTTGTACCTACTGATGGTTTTGAAGAGAACGTTGTGTATGGATTTGGTTTCAATAATCTTCCCCCAGGTCAGAAAAATGTCCTTATTTTCGGTGGTTTAGCTTTTGCCGCTGCTTGCTTTTTATCTCTTTACTCCTTGCATTAAGCCTTTCATGAATCGCTTCATCAACTATTCAATTAATTTAATTTTAATTCTTTCTCTTGGGCTTGTTTTGACTAGTTGTGTGACCACTACTCGGTTACCAGTTGAATCTATTAGTCCTTGGGAAGAAATTGAATTAGCAAATGATGACAACCCTCTTGATATAGCATTTGTTGATGAAAACCATGGCTTCTTAGTGGGAGCTAATAGGTTGATACTTGAAACGAATGATGGAGGATTAACTTGGCAGGAGAGGAGCTTGGAAATCCCTAGTGAGGAGAACTTTAGATTAATTAGTATCGACTTTAAAGGCGATGAAGGATGGATTGTTGGCCAACCAAGCCTTGTTATGCATAGTGAAGATGCAGGGAAGAATTGGACACGTTTGTCGCTAGGTAATCAATTGCCTGGAGATCCATATTTGATAACAACGCTGGATAAAGATTCAGCTGAATTAGCAACCACTGCTGGGGCTGTATACCGTACAAATGATGCAGGTCAGAATTGGGAAGGAAGGGTTGCAGAAGCTTCAGGTGGTGTTCGAGATTTGCGAAGAAGAGAAGACGGTACTTATGTAAGCGTAAGTAGTTTAGGTAACTTTTTCGTGACTTTAGATAGTGGTGATCAAGCTTGGGAATCGCATCAAAGAGCAAGTAGCAAAAGGGTTCAAACATTAGGCTTTAAGCCTGATGGTCAATTATGGATGCTTTCACGAGGTGCTGAAATTCGCCTTAATGATGAACCTGGTGATTTTGAAAGTTGGACTAAGCCAATCGTTCCTTTGGTAAATGGATACAACTATATGGATATGGCATGGGACCCTAATGGTGGAATTTGGGCTGGTGGAGGCAATGGAACTCTTTTAGTTAGTAAAGATGATGGAAAAACTTGGAAAAAAGATCCAATTGGTTACGCAACTCCAACAAATTTTATTCGAATACTTTTTTTAGAAAATTGGCAGAGCAATTCTCCTAAAGGCTTTGCACTAGGGGAAAGAGGGCATGTTTTACGCTGGATTGGCTACACATAATTGACTCCAAATGCACAACGCTCTGTAACCATGCTGATACACCTGCCCATACTTTTAGATAGTCCCTTGTAGGATCTAGCAGATAATACGCGTGAGGCTATGGCTGCCGGCTCCACCGGGGA
>CAJWIZ010000157.1 GCA_913041805.1 uncultured Prochlorococcus sp. | reverse complement strand
GATCATGGACGGTCTCAACATAGCTTTTGATATTGAATAATGGGGTTCTTAGTTCATGGGAGACATTGCTAATAAACCTGCTTTGAGCTGCATTAAGCTCAACTTCTCTTGTTAGATCTTGAATAGTTACTGCTATGCCAATGAGAGTTTCGCCAGTTGAATCACGAACAGATTGAAGGACAATTCGTAGGGTTCTTGCTGGTTCACCAATACTGCATCGTAAGTCACTACTCTCTTTTGAATTTGTTAACAAAGAAGTAATAGGTGAGTGCAATTCATTGGAAAGAATTTCTGGCAATTCATTGAGCAATTCTTGGCCTTCCAGATTTCTACCTTCCCAACGAAAGAGTCTTCTTGCAGTTGGATTAACTAAAACTATTTTACCTTCTGAGTCTAGTAGTATTGCGCCATCAGCCATAGTCGCAATAAGTGATTCTTGCTTAACTTGTGCGGCCCTTAATTCTTCAATATTTGCATTGTCATATTCTTCAAGTTGTGAAGCCATTGCATTAAATCCATTGAGTAGTTCACCTAGTTCACCACTCATAGGAATTGAGATCCTTGATTTAAAATTTCCAGTTGCAATATCTCTAACTCCTCTTACAAGCTCTTTGACAGGCCTTGTAATTGTTAGAGCATTGAAAACTGCCCCAAGAAGTACCAAAATCCAAATAGATATGAAAACAGCTATTGTTACCTCTTTTGTTAATGCTGCATTGGCCAAGGCTTTTTTGTTTGGAGTAACTCCTAAGGCCAAAGCACCTAAATAGTTCCCTTTCCAAAGCATTGGAACAAATACATCAGTTACTTGACCTTGGGGGGTGAGATGTTGTCTGACTAATGGAAATTGTGGCTTTCTTTTCAGTTCAATTGGTAACTCAAGACGACGGGTTAGTTGTAGTTCACTGTCATTAGTATTTGGTGCTGCACTAACTGGAATTCCTAATTGGATTTCACCTTCTGGATCAGTGAAAAAGATATATCTAAGGTTTCTACTTGACCTCCAGAACTTTTCTGCAACATTGGCTACTTCTCTATCCTGCCCATTCGCGACTAATTCAGTTACATTTCCTGATAACAGAAGACCAAGATCTCTTGCGTATCTTGTGTCATTCATTCCTGCATCACGTTGTATTCCGTTCAAAGTGAAGAAAGTTATACCTGTCATCATCAGGCTGACCACAAGAGTTGTAATCGCTAGTAATTTGGTCCTAAGGCTGAATGCAGACCACCAACGAATTATGCGCCGCAGCCAATTTTGGCCTTCTGGTGGTGGATTCGCACCACTATCGTTAGCCCATTCTTGAATTGAGGGCGGAGTATTAGTTTTGGCCATTGAGCCAATAGTTTTGATCAGTGCTAGAACTTGCGGACTTGATGCCCGATGTCTTTTCGATAAGTGATTCCATTGAAATGGATTTTACTCAACCCTTCATATGCATTTTTAAACGCTATATCAAAGCTTTCACCTTGAGCAACAACAGATAGAACTCTTCCCCCTGAGGTGTAAACCCTCTTCCCCTCAGTAAGTCTTGTCCCTGCATGAAAAATTTGTAGGGCTTTCTTTGATTGAATTTCTATATTGATTAGGTCACCACTGATTGCAGCCTCTGGATAGCCCGAAGCTGCGGCAACGACACAAGCACTGCACAAATTTGAAATCCAAAGATTTGGTGCTTTTTCTAGAGAACCTAATGCACATGCATGCAGTACATCAGCCAGTTCGGCTCCCATTAATGGCATTAGTGTTTGACATTCTGGGTCACCGAATCTGCAGTTGAATTCAATAACCTTGGGTCCCTTAGGGGTCAGCATTAACCCTGCATAAATAACTCCTCGGTAATCGATTCCTCTCTTCCTAAGAGTTTTTAAGGTTGGTTCTAATACTAATTTTCTTATTTCGTCTAATCCTTCTTGAGTGAGAAGAGGTGCTGGTGCATATGCTCCCATCCCTCCAGTATTTGGACCTTCGTCACCTTCTTTTAGTCGCTTGTGATCTTGTGCGGGTGGTAAAACGATCATTCGCTTGCCGTCACAAAGTGCAAATACGGAAACTTCTGGTCCGTTTAGACGCTCTTCTAAGACAAGCGTTTCGCCTGAAGCTCCAAATTTCCCTTGAAAAGAATCCTCAATAGCCTTTTTCGTCTCTTCAATAGATTCAGCGACTGTTACTCCTTTTCCTGCTGCAAGTCCATCAGCCTTTACAACTAGTGGGTGTTGAAACTTTTCAAGAATTTCTAAAGCTTGTTCTTTTGTCTTTGTTGTCCAATGCTTTGCAGTGGGGATGCCAGCTTCCATCATGAGTTCCTTTGCCCATGTTTTGCTTGCTTCTAGTTGTGCTCCATCAGCTCCTGGCCCAAACACTACTAATCCTTCTTTGCGTAATTGGTCTGCCAACCCCTCGGCTAATGGAGACTCTGCTCCTATTACTATCAGGTCGATATTCTTTTCTTTGCATGAAACTATAAGTCCTTTT
>CAJWIZ010000156.1 GCA_913041805.1 uncultured Prochlorococcus sp. | reverse complement strand
CTTCGGAACCAATTAGCAACATGTTTTTTTAAACTTCTTCCTCTAGAAATCTTGATCCCTTTAATTTCTCGAACGGGACTAATAAAAATTGCCCTGCAAGCTGCTTATCATCATTCAATCAAATTGGACAGAACACTTTTAAAGCTAGTCGCGAAACCTGCTCAAAAGCCTACCGCTGCAAGAGCATTGCGGGCAATGTGTATTGGAATGTCAACCCGACGAAAAGAGATTACTGCTCCAGAATTACTTAATGAATTACAAAAAAGAGTTAATCGCACTCCATTTCTGATGATTTGGGGAAAGCAAGACAAATTAGTTCCTTTGCAGATATCAAAAAAGCTCTTAATTCAGTACCCTTGGCTTAATTTAGTTGTATTCGATAAAACTGGTCATTGCCCTCACGACGAATCACCAAAACAATTCAATGAGAAAGTTTTGAAATGGCTGAACACAAACTTGGGAGAGAATTGATCAAACTATGAAGCACACACTCTCAGTATTAGTTGAAGACGAGTCAGGAGCCCTAAGCAGAATTGCAGGACTTTTTGCTCGCAGAGGTTTCAATATCGACAGCCTCGCTGTTGGCCCTGCAGAAACACAAGGTCAATCTCGATTAACCATGGTGGTTGAAGGTGACGACCAAACTCTTCAACAAATGAGCAAGCAACTGGACAAATTGGTCAACATCCTCCAAGTTTTAGATTTGACTAGGCTTCCTGCTGTAGAGAGGGAGCTGATGTTGTTAAAAGTCTCTGCAACAGCATCTCAAAGAAGTGTGATTTTAGATTTGGTTCAAGTCTTCAGAGCCAAAGTCGTTGATGTTGCGGATGATGCTCTTACTCTTGAATTAGTAGGAGACCCAGGGAAATTAGTGGCCTTGGAAAAACTACTTAGACCATATGGGATCCTGGAAATTGCAAGGACCGGAAAAGTCGCATTAGAAAGAGCATCAGGAATAAACACTGAAATATTAAAAACAATCTCAGGGGAAAGCAGATTCCCTGCCTAAATTAATTAGTTATTTAGTCCTGAATAATTTTAGTTTTTAAAATTACATCTCCCTCCCTAATTTCGTCCAAAACATCAAACCCTTCAATAATCTTTCCAAATATAGAATATCGGCCATCAAGTTCTGGTAAAGGTTTTAATGCTATATAAAATTGTGAGCTGCCAGAGTTTGCGGTCTGAGAACGAGCCATAGCCAACGAACCTTTCTGATGAGTCAATTGCAATTCAGATAATTGCCTTGGATTCGTTATCAATTGATTATAACGAGGAAATTCTTCAGTCTTAAGTTTAATTTCTAAAGGAACAAATCTAACTTGTCCATTTTTGGGATCAATGAAGCTTCCTTTGCCATAGTTAATCTTTAGAGTATTAGGGTCTTTAGACATTGGGTCGCCACCCTGCACTACAAAAGGTGCAGGGATTCTGATTACTCTATGAAAAACTGTATTTTCATAAACCCCCTTATTAATTAAATCTAAAAAATTTCCTGCAGTAACAGGAGAATTTTCACCATCCAATTCCAAAGTAATTACTCCTTTATTTGTAGTGATTACAATGATTGCTTTACCTTGAAGGCATGGTGTAGTTCCTGTGAAGCAAATAGCAGGAAGAGAGTTAATAATCTTTTTAGAACAGCTTGTTGTAATTGGGATCAATAGCAAAAAAGCTAAAAGAGTATTCAAAAATTTCTTTGACTTTCGATTCAATATGTTTTTCAAAATGAACATCAAATCCCTTCAAGATTTACTCCTAGGAAACGAGCCAACTGTGCCCCTTCTTTTTCTAACTCAGCCAATGGTCGAGGCTGACCAACACCTGACAAAGGCAAATCTTTTCGGCCTTGTATGCGTAAAGAAATTCTGCGTCGAGGATTAATACCTTCTCTAACCTCTAGTTTTACAGCTTTGACATCTTTCAAAGGAATCTCAATATTTATTTCTTTAAAAAAGCCCTTTCGAGAAACAGATAATTGTCCAGAATTTTTGTCAAAAATATTACTCCCAGAGCCGAAATCAACTAAAACCAATGACCATTGATAGACAGCCAACAAAGTGGCAGCGATCCCATACAACCCCATGATCAAGCCTTGAGGAACAAAGATAAAACTTCCAGGATGACCCAGTGGTAAAAAGTCTGTACCGAAATAACTTGAGGCTGAAGCAAGTAAAAATCCAATGCCTCCAATTGAAAGCATCGCTCCAATCACATAATTAGAACCCTTTCGGGATCCAGTAACACTTTGCTCAAACAACATTTGGTTTGATCGAAGAGATTCTGTGCCCTCCCTTAAATCATCAGTCATAGCAAGTCCAAGGAGAGGTGCATTAAGGATTTTGCACTATGGCAAATGCGCACTAATAAGCAAGGTTTAAGTCAATAAGCAATACAAGGGGTTTCAGATCAAAGAAATATTTCCCCAAAGAATGCTTAGACATTGTTAAAGTCTCTCGGTATCCCAAAGCTCAGCACCGTTTCTTCCATGA
>CAJWIZ010000155.1 GCA_913041805.1 uncultured Prochlorococcus sp. | reverse complement strand
CAGTAAGGAGGTTACAAAATGGGAATCAAAAGGGCAGATCATTTAATGGCTGCTTTTACCTCAAAAGAAATAAATAATGATCATTTATTTAGTTTCGTCAGGCAAATTCAAATTAAAAAGGCTTTCCACAACCTTAAGAGCTTGTTTTCGATCTGATCGAGCTTGAGGAGCTCTGAGTTGAGTGACAGGAGTATGAAGGATTTTATTAATAATCCCTTTGCTCAAAGCTTCTACAACCTTTCTTTCTCGAGCAGAGAAATCTGGGCCCATCCGACTCAATGCCTTTTGCAGCTCTTCGCCACGAATCGCCTCTAGGGTTGCTCTAAGTTGATTAATTGTTGGAACGGCTTCAAGACTATCCCACCATTCAAGGAAAAGACGTCCCTCTTCTTTTAGTAAGCCTTCTGCTTCTTCTGCGATCTTTTGACGAGCTTCCTGATTCCTTGATACAACCTCTTGTAGATCATCTACATCATGAGATTCAACACCTGAAATACCATCAACATCTGCCGCAATATTCCTAGGAACACCAATATCTATCAATCGAAGTGAATTTAAAGACAGGTTCTTTAAACGCGAAGCATCAATAATCGGTTCATCAGATGCTGTGCTGGTAAAAACAAGGGAGCAAGTGCTTAAACAGTGATCAAGTTCATCAAGCAAGCGACATTCAACATCTAGTTCAGGGAAATCGGAGGCTAAAGACTCGGCTCTAGGACGGGTGCGATTAATTAAAATCAATTTAGAGCAGCCTTTGGCCTGTAAATGCTGCAAAAGCAAGCGACTCATACGACCAGCACCAACAACTGCAACTTGTTCTGGTTCAAGACTCACAAGTTGATCTTTGCCCTGTGATTGTCCAAGTTTCAATTGAGCTAGCTCTACAGCTGCAGAACTAATAGAGACAGCTCCTGTACCAAGATTTGTCTCACTTCGAACTCTCTTGCCTGTACTAACCGCTTGTGTAAGCAATCTGTTGAGAATTGGACCCATTGAATGATGTTCTTGTCCAAGACGAAGCATTTTCTTGACTTGAGAAAGAATCTGTCCTTCTCCCAAGACCAAACTATCTAGACCTGCAGCCACTCTCATCAAATGAGCTACTGCGTCTTCTTGGTTATAAGTAAAAAGATGCGGCAACAAATGATCTTCTTCTAATCCAGAGTGACCCTTAAGGAAATCTCTAACTGCATCCAAGCCCAGTTCAGGGTGTCTTAATAATGTATAAATTTCTAATCGATTACATGTACTAAGAATTGAGACCTCTAGGACTTGCTCATTGCCCTTTAAAGATTTAAGGGCCTGTTCCATTGATTGATCTGAGATGCTTAGCTTCTCACGGACTTCAACAGGTGCCGTGCGATGGCTAAGACCGACAACGGCAATGTGCATAAAGAGGTCCCTCTATTTTCAGAATTAGATCGATTAGCTCAAGGCAATGCTTTTAGCACCATCCTTGATATGAATCGTGTTAGTGAAGCGTGCAGTGTCATCAAGAGTACTAATAACAAGACTGCTTGTACGAGTGCAATCTGTTTCAAACTTAACTCCATGGAACAAAAGTCCATCAGTTATTCCACTGCCAGCGAAAACAACATTTTCACCAGATGCTAATTCTTCTGCTTCATATATTTTGTCAACATTTGTAATTCCCATTTCATTCAAACGAGCAATGTTCCCTTCTTTTGTGTAATCAGCCCATTCGGATGTTTGAGCAACTGCAGGGTCATAGACCAATTGACCTTGAAAATGCCCACCTAAGGCACGCATAGCGGCAGCGGATATAACTCCTTCAGGTGCTGCCCCTATTCCCATGAGGCAATGAGTCCCTGTACCAGAGAATCCACAAGCAATTGCAGCTTGTACATCACCATCAGAAATTGGTTGAACTCTAGCTCCAGTAGAACGGATCTCGGCAATTAGATCTTTATGTCTAGTTCTATCCATGACAACAATTGTTAATTCATTTACCGACAGACCAAGGCACTGGCTAAGGATTTTGATGTTCTCTGTTGCTGATTTTCTAATGTCTACCTTGCCTTTTGCAGCTGGTGGAGCGGCAAGTTTTTTCATATAAAAATCAGGCGCATTGAAAAGTCCTCCACGATCTGAAGCTGCAAGAACAGCCATTGAACCACGCTGATTATTAGCGCAAAGATTTGTACCTTCGCATGGGTCTACAGCGAAGTCGACACCTGGTCCACTTCCAGTTCCAACCTCTTCTCCTATGTAAAGCATTGGTGCTTCATCGCGCTCACCCTCACCAATGACAATGCGACCTTGCATTTCAATCTGCCCCATGCGTTTACGCATGGCCTCAACAGCAGCAGCATCTGCTTCATCTTTTTTACCTAAGCCTGTTAGCTCAGCAGAAGCAATAGCTGCTTGCTCAACAACTTCGAGAATTTCCTGAATAAGAGTTCGATCCACTTGGTAGCAACGTAGAAGAAAAAATCAAAAGAATGAGAAGGGCAGTCACTGCTGTCTATCAAATGGATTTGAATAGTCAA
>CAJWIZ010000154.1 GCA_913041805.1 uncultured Prochlorococcus sp. | reverse complement strand
TAAATCATGTTGGAACATTGATCTCATTTGAGCCAAGATCTTCTCTCTCTCTAATCTCTCTAACCTTATTCGCACTTGAATATCTTGAAATGATCTTCCAAAACCACTGCAATCACTAGTGCCTTATAGTCGCGAACAAACTTTGTCTACCAGCGACCTTGGTTGTTAGGGTTCAAAACCACCTGTAGGCATCTCTTTCTTAACTTATGAGGAGTTTGCTCTTTGCGATAATTGCTGAGCAATGACCCAGGCAGTCCAGACACCTAATCAGAACGAGGTGTCAAAAAAATTACTTTCTACTGCGCATTGGCAAAAAGTCATTCAGCAGTACTTGGACCCACCAAGTGGGTGGAATCTCACCGTGGGATTATTCCTCGGAGGTTATGTTTTAGCGGCTCTAAGCATTTGGCAGTGGTATCAAGGTACCTGGCCTTTACCCGTATTAATTGGTTTGGCATTTCTTGCCCTTCATATGGAAGGAACTGTCATTCACGATGCAACTCACAACGCAGCTCATCCGAATCGATGGATAAATCAGGCAATGGGCCATGGTTCAGCAATTTTGCTTGGTTTCAGCTTTCCAGTATTCAAAAGAGTGCATCTTCAACATCACTCTCATGTAAATGATCCCAAGAATGATCCAGATCATATTGTGAGTACTTTTGGGCCTGTTTGGTTAATTGCACCAAGATTTTTCTATCACGAATATTTCTTCTTTGAAAGAAAGCTTTGGCGCCGCTATGAGCTTATTCAATGGGGTTTTGAAAGAGGTTTGTTTATATCAATTGTGCTTGCTGGTATCCACTATGACTTCATGAATGTCATCTACAACCTTTGGTTTGGTCCGGCACTTATGGTTGGAGTAACATTAGGTATCTTCTTTGATTATTTACCTCATAGGCCTTTTTTATCACGAAGCAAATGGAAAAACGCAAGAGTGTATCCAAGCAGGCTAATGAACTGGCTAATAATGGGACAAAATTATCATCTTGTGCATCATTTATGGCCCTCTATTCCATGGTTTGAATACAAGCCTGCCTATGAAGCAACAAAACCTCTATTAGATTTAAAAGGCTCCCCTCAAAGAATAGGGATTTTCGAAACACGTGAAGATGGTTTTAACTTTCTATACGACGTATTGCTTGGCATCCGTAGTCATAAACAAAGAAGAAGCAAGATGAGGCGTATAGCAAAACTTTTGCCTAGTTCTAAATGGAGAAGAAGATGGATAGATTTATTGCATAGGACAGCTGTAAGTCCAAATGCTAAACGGAAAATTTATTAATCAGAAAGAATTTTTGGTACGCGAAAGAAACTTCCTTCCCTCTGAGGTGCTTGATCAAGTAAATCCTCTCTAATCTTTGCTGTATAAACATCATCTTCCCTTACTACATTTACAACTTCTACAGCTCTCGTAGTTGGTTCTATTCCTGATGTATCTACTTGTTCAAGTTGAGCCACATAACCAAGTATTTTTTCTAATTGACTAGTGAAAAGTTCAACATCTGATTCAGATATTTCTAAGCGAGCTAGTTTTGCAACTTTACGAACATCTTGTGAGGTTATTTTTGTCATGATTGTTGCAGGAAGTTAGTTAAATCTTTGCTCAAAGCGAACACAGCTTTTTCAAGTAAAAGCTCTCCATGTTCAGATTGAGCCAAAAAAGGGTCTGAACCCATACGGCCATCAGCATATCTACTCCTAAAGTCATGCGGTCCATGAATGGGACCAACAGGAGCAGCCTCAGGAAGAGGCCTCTGTTTAGTGCGCAAGATTGGCTCTAAGTGCAATGTTAATGCAATCTCGCTTGGGGTTGCATGTTGACCTTCCCTATCTCCATAAAGTTCTCTGGCAAAAGAAAAAACTTCAGAAGCCATAAACCAATTAGCAATTTTGCATTGAAATCTTGAAGCAATTGGCAGCTTACGTGTCTCTGCAGTGCTGTAAGCCTGCATAAATGCAGCTTTTGCAGTCGCAATATTGCCACCATGACCATTTACGACAAAAATCTTTTCAAAACCGTGGCCAGCCAAAGACAGAACAAGATCATGAAGCAATGCCAGCAAAGTTGCTGGCTGCAGGCTCATTGTTCCTGGAAAAGCAAGGTGATGTTCGGCCATCCCAAAAGCTTGAGTAGGTGCCACAAGCACACCAGTTCGACATCCAACCTCGAGTGCTACAGCTTCAGCAGTCAAAGCATCCGTACCAATTGCACCTGTTGGGCCATGCTGCTCAGTTGAACCAAGAGGCAAAATAATCCCTTTGCAATGCTTTAGATACTCTTCTACTTCAGTCCATGTTTGAAGGTCTAAACGAATAGCCTTAGTGGTTTTGACAGTCATAACCAAGTCATGTCAAGCATCTCAAAGGATTGAGAACAGGTCAAAGAATTGATCGTATAACCTTTCAATCAAGACTTAAGTTATTTTGTAGATCGCTTACAGTGAATTGGAAACTCATTTGAAGTAAAAAATTGATTCCAAACCTAAGAAAGAAATCACAATTATCAATAAAATT
>CAJWIZ010000153.1 GCA_913041805.1 uncultured Prochlorococcus sp. | reverse complement strand
AAGTACCATCAGCAAGAATCAAAAATGCAGGCTTGGCTGAAGAGGTAAGCATATGAAAAAAGAGAGGCCAATGATCTAAAAACTTTTAATTATGAGGTGCCAAAGCAGTTTTTAGGTCCTCCAACTTCTGCCATGGAAGTCCTCCCTCCAAACAATTTAGTGCTGTAGTCAATCCAGAACTTATATCTTTTTCCAATCCAGCAGCCCATAAAACCAAAGAAGTGTTCAGAGCCACTACATCTCGCTGAGGGTCAGTTCCTTCTCCTTTGAGAACCGAAACAAGAATATTCTGGTTAACAGACAAATCTCCTCCTTTTAAGGCATAAATCGGGGCCCTAGATAGTCCCATCTCTTTCGCATCAATTGTGTTGGTAGTCACTTTCCCATTTTCTAGAAGCCTAATTTCATTAGGTCCATCCAAAGAAGCTTCATCCAACCCTCCAGCACCATGAACAACAACAGCTTTCGTCAAGCCTAATTCTTTTAATGCATTGGCCATTGGATCTAACAATTCTGCTTTTGCAACTCCAAGCACTTGTGAAGTAGGTCTAAGTGGGTTAACAAGTGGTCCTAATAGATTAAAGATAGTTCTCACTCCCAAATTTTTTCTCAAAGGAGCCAAATTAACTAAAGCAGGATGCCATGCAGGGGCAAAAAGAAAAGTTACATTGACTTTATTGATTGCCGATAAGACTGATTCAAGTGGAGCGTTTAGTGCAAGACCTAGTCCCTCAAGAACATCAGCAGATCCAACTTTGCCACTTGCACTTCGATTCCCATGCTTTGCCACATTGACTCCACATGCAGCTGCTGTAAAAGCAACCGCAGTAGAAATATTGAAAGTATCAGCTCCATCACCTCCTGTTCCACATGTATCAACTAAAGGGATTTCTGGTAATGAGCAGGGGAGAGAACAAGCATCTCTCAACACAAGTGACATGGCGGCCAATTCTTCACCAGTTGCACCTTTACAACGAAAAGCAGCCAAAAAAGCCCCTGTCTGTACGGGGGTTAATTCCTCACTCAGCCAAGCCTTCATAAGAGAATTAGCCTGCGAAGAAGAAAGGTCCTTGCCCTGTAAAAGCAACTCAAGAGTTTCAGGAAAGGAAAGTTGATGAAGCGACATCGATAAAAACAAATCCCAAGTACACAGCACTTGTGGCCATATCAAGTGATATAACCAATATCTACTAGTTAAGCAATTTAGAATATATAAAAAAATTAATTAGTTGATGAATTCAGCCTTTCACGGAATCTTCAGTATCAAATCCAGAGCCAACGACCTCTTCGACGTTCCTTCCTGGTCGAAAACCATCTCCCCAAATTTTCCTAGCCTTCTCATTTAATATTGTTCTATTCATGCCCCACAACTTAAGAATCTTGTTCATGTCAGCCTGAAGGTCTGACGCACCTGGAAACCCTTCATAACGAAGAAACAATCTTGCCAAATCAACGATATCGCCCTCCTCTGGCAACTCCTTAGCTAACAATCCATCAATATGGTCACGATCAATGGAATAGAGAGGGTGATTTTGTTCCTTCATAAAATCAAGGCATCCATGAAATCATCCAGAATGTTCTCATTCTCTACCCAACACCCAAATTAAGTTGAAACTATTAGGGAAAAAAAATATGACTGCATTTCGATTAGATCTAATCAGTCGTTATCTCAGGCCTCACAGAAGGAACCTTCTTATAGGTGCTTTAGCACTTCTAGTGGTCAATATTTTAAGCGTATCCATTCCAATGGAAGTCAAAACAATAGTAGATGATTTGAAAGAAGGATTTTCAATTAATGATGTCTTCAAGCAGGCGATATGGATTGTTGTGCTAGCAAGCGCAATGGGGTGTTTCAGGCTTCTTTCTAGACAATTAGTGTTTGGAGTAGGACGTCAGGTAGAAGTAGAGCTTCGCCAGCGTTTATTTGATCATATGCTTACTCAGGAACCAGGCTGGGTTCAAAAAGTTGGCAGCGGTGAAGTAATAAGTAGGGCAACCAGCGATGTAGAAAACATTAGGAGACTGCTCGGGTTCACAATACTCAGCCTCACCAATACTGTTCTGGCTTACTGCTTCACCTTGCCAGCAATGATTGCAATAGACCCATGGTTGACATTAGCTGCTATAGCTCTTTATCCAGTAATGCTTGGCACAGTAAGCCTTTTTGGTGGTCGTATGGTTAAACAAAGAAAGCGACAGCAAGAATCTCTGGCAAATCTAAGTGAATTAATTCAAGAAGACTTATCAGGAATTAGTGCTATCAAAATATATGGTCAAGAAAATTCTGAACGAAAAGCATTTAGTCAACTAAATAACAAGTATAGAGACTCTGCTATTGGTCTGGCGAGAACAGCAAGTACTTTATTCCCATTGCTTCAGGGTATATCTTCAATCTCATTATTGCTATTAATTGCAATAGGAAGTGGGCAATTAGAACGAGGTGCACTAAGTGTTGGAGGTTTAGTAGCTCTAATACTTTATGTAGAGAGGCTTGTCTTCCCAACAGCTCTACTAGGTTTCACCCTTAATACTTTCC
>CAJWIZ010000152.1 GCA_913041805.1 uncultured Prochlorococcus sp. | reverse complement strand
GCTATTTAACTTTGAATTCCATAAATCAGTTTCACTGAAGCAAAGCAAATGTCCGTACCAGAGAAACGGTAAAAAATATAATATTTACCAACAAAGTTACATTCTATATAGATTTAAAATCTTTCTGGCTTTGGCAATCTCCAGTTTGGCTTATGACCATCATTAATTAATTGATTGGCCCTGCTCTCAAGACGTCGCCTATCAATCCTCCATACTCTATATATGCCAAATTCACCCAACACATCAGGTCTTAAGTCGCTCCAATGGCGAAGTTCACTAGTCTTCTTATCAATCAACATTAAAGCAGTGGTATTTGCTCTTTCCCTTCCAAGAAGAAAGTCAAAAAGATTTCTTTTCTCTATTAATTCTCCCGACCAACCTTGTCTTTTCTCGAATCCCAATCTATCAGTAAGGTTAACCAAGTTGCGTGGTGTATTACCTTCATAAAGAACAACTTGTTCAGTATAAAAATGTACCGATGGCTTATTAATTCCTACCATTATCAAAGCCTCTCCAGGCTTCTGAGCTGAAACCAATAGCGCTGAAGCTTGACGCAAAGGCAACTGTCTAAGTCTATCCACAATCCCAAACATTGGCAGAAGAAAAAGCAAATTAAAAAACACCAATGGGCCTTGTAATGCCAATAATTGACCTGGTTTTGGTCTTAAAAACAAAATCACACCGAAACATGAACTAACAGTGAAACAAATGGCTGCTCTAATAAGAATTCCACTGGATATTATTTCTTGTCCAAAACCAGGTATCTCCGGATCATTAATTTGTTCAAGGAATCCAACTCTTTCCCAAATCAATGAAGACCACATTAATGACGCAATCAATATGAGAAGGCAAATCGAAGCAATCCAAGCAAATAAGAAGAATGTCTTAGTTTCATTTTTTCTAGAACTGCTTTCAGCATATCCAATCAATATTGCTGCAGCTGGTGTTGCCGGCAACCAATAGCTAGGAAGTTTTGTACCTGCACAAGTAAAAAGTAAAAAAACACATATCAACCAACAGGCAGCAAAAATCAACAATGAATCTTCTCTTTTAAGGTTAATATTTTCCGCTTTATATCTCAATGAGAGAAACGCATTTGCTATTCCCTGTAGCAACAAAGGAGTAAAAGGTAATGAAGCTATTACAAGTATCAAGCCAAAAAACCACCATGGCTCTTGATGTGAATTAACTACGGAGGTAAAGCGTTGAAAATTGTGATAACCAAAAAAACTATCCCAAAAAGGCTGCCCTTCAGCAACAAGTTCCAATAGATACCAAGGAAGACTTATTAAAGCAGTAATTAATAATCCAGGGATAGGCCTTAATCGATTGCACAAAAGTGAAAATTCCCCTTGAGCTAATGCAAACATTAAGAGGGTCATTCCCATTAGTACCAGAGCAACCGGCCCTTTGGTCAGCACAGCAAATCCTAAGACGATCCATGCATAAACCCATGAAGAACCAGAAGGTCTTACATAACATCTCCACTGCAAAATCATGCTTATAGCCAAAGTGCTGCAAAGCAAAGCATCACTAACAGCAATGCGACTCCAAATAAGTACTAAAGGTGATAATCCAAATGCAAGTGCGGTAATAATTCCTGTTCGCCTAGGAAAAACCTCATTCTTCTGAGGCCATCTCATCACAGTATCGCCTAAGAAAAGCATCACTAGTAATGAGGAAAAAGCCGATGGGAAGCGGGCAGCCCATGTACCAAGTGGGTCCCAAGTCTCCTGGCCTGGCATGGAATAAACCAAACCCATGAACCAGTAAATCAAAGGCGGCTTATCAAAACGAGGAATACCATTTGCTCGTGGAGTCAGCCAATCCCCCGTAACACTCATTCCACGGGCTGCTGAGGCAAATTTTGGAGGTGTTTCATCAACCAATCCTGTTGAACCCAATTGCCAAAAACAAAGGACCAATCCAACAAAAAGAATCAGACAAAGACCTCTAAGCCGAGCTTTGCGCTGCACAATTACTTTGGGTTCAGTCGATTCCACTTTGATTATTCAATTAATGCCTTTTTGACTTTTATACCTTGCTTGATCCAAAACTCTATGCGTCTGGCAAAACCATCATGTGAAGCAAATTTCTCTACCCAATTTCTACACTCTCTTCTATCAATTTTTTCTATTCTCAAAACAGCCTCAGTCATAGCATTTACATCATCAGGAGGAACCAACCAACCATTAATGCCAGAGGTAATAAGTTCACCAGGACCACCTCGATCGTATGCAATCACAGGTACACCGCAAGCCATGGCTTCAACGACCACATTGCCATATGCCTCGTTCCATTTTGGCGTATTCAAAAGAGCTCTACAGGTTCTCAATTGTTTCTGCAATTGGTCTGTAGGAAGAAAGCCTTGCCACTGAATAGTTCCTTCAGGGTGGCAAGCCTCTATTTTTTTTGCATATTGAGGGTCTTCTACTACACCCCAAACCAATAATCGATCACCAAGGGCAGCTGCTACGGCTACAGCATCCTCCAAGCCTTTTTCAGGCGCAACTCTGCCAGCCCAACCAAGTGCCCCACCACCCAAAGGCTGAAATTCATAAC
>CAJWIZ010000151.1 GCA_913041805.1 uncultured Prochlorococcus sp. | reverse complement strand
AATCCTAAGAACTTCAAGACCAGCTATTTTCCCAGCATCTTTTGTGGCTTGACGTTGTGAATCATTAAAATAAGCAGGAACTGTGATAACAGCCTGTGTCACATTTTCACCTAAATATTTACCAGCATCTTCAGAAAGCTTTCGCAAAACTTGAGCACTAACCTCTTCAGGAGAAAATTGTTTATCTAAAATTGGACATTTCAATTTGACACTGGATCCTGCTTTCTCAACCCCATAACTCACTTCTTTAGACTCTTCATTGACCTCATCGACTCGTCGACCTACAAATCTTTTGGCAGAATAAAAGGTATTTTCAGGATTCATTACAGCTTGACGTTTCGCAATCTGACCGACTAGTTGATCCTGATTTTTTGTATAAGCAACAACCGAAGGCGTAGTCCTAAATCCTTCTGCATTAGCAATAACAGTGGGCTTACCACCTTCCATTACTGCTACACAGCTGTTCGTAGTGCCAAGATCAATGCCAACAACCTTCCCCATGAATCACAAACTCCTAAATGCGTCTTGCTTTAATAAGAACATCCTCGGCAGTTAGCCCACTTAGAGGCGAGGGGTGGTTCCCGAACAGTTAGAACGGCACCCTTATATAGAAAACCATTTTCACGATGTGAATGATTAGTGGAGAAACCTCTTTAGTGGGCTTATTGGGAAATCCAGTCAGTCATTCCTTATCACCTGTAATACATAACGCAGCTCTCAAAGAAATGGGACTGGATTGGTGTTACGTAGCTATGTCATGCGAATCTCAAAACTTGAGTATCGTCACGAAAGCTCTACGGGAACTCAACTATCAAGGTCTTAATATCACAATCCCTCACAAGCAAAACATCCTAAAAATCTGCAATCAAATCAGCCCACTAGCACAAAAACTTGGAGCAGTTAATACATTAGTGCCTAACAAAGACGGAGGCTGGAATGGTCTTAATACAGATGTGGAAGGTTTCTTAGCACCACTAAAAACAGACGATTGGTCAAAGAAAAAAGCAATTATTTTAGGTTGTGGTGGCAGTGCAAGAGCCGTCTTTGCTGGATTACAAGATCTCAATTTTGAGCAAATTACTGTCGTGGGTCGAAAACAAAATACTTTAAAAAATTTTGTAGCAGAAATGAATCCTAAAGATTCAGACAATAACAACAATTCAACTTTAATTAAAGGATTACTAACAGATGAAAAAGAACTAATCTTAGAAATAAAAAATGCAAATTTAATAGTCAATACAACCCCCGTAGGAATGTCCAGTAAAAAAAATTCCAGAAAATTTAGTCAAGAAATACCACTAGAAAAAAATATCTGGCAACACTTACAACCTGAAACAACCCTTTATGACTTAATTTACACCCCTAGACCTACAGCTTGGTTAAGCTTAGGTGCTAAGAATGGATGTAAACAAATTGATGGTCTGGAAATGCTTGTTCAACAAGGAGCAGCATCTTTGAAAATCTGGAGCAATAATGATGAAGTACCAATAGATGTGATGAGAACTGCAGCAAAAAATTACCTAAACCACTAATTTCAAAGAAGTTCAAAAAGAAAAATGCTAATTCCAACTTGGCAAAGATTTGTAGGGATTTTAATTTATATACTGCCTTGGAGTGATGCTATACCTTTTGGTAGGTATCTCTTTACTGATTTTCCATTTCTACAATGGCTCGCTTTACCAGCAATCCCCATAATATTTATTGAGCAATCAATACCTTTTGGAAGTTTTCTTCTATTTTTCTTACTTTTCCTCGGTCTTGTAAGAAATCCAAAAACACCCTACTTTCTACGTTTTAACGCTCTACAAGCATTACTTATTGATATAGGAGTAATAATAATTAATTATGCATTCAGAATAATCATTCAACCATTTGGCAAAGGACTAATAGTTAGTACACTTTCAAGCACGGTATTAATAGCAATTCTGGCAATAATCATTTTTGCTTTTGGGGAATGCTTACAAGGAAAAGAACCTGATTTACCGACCATTAGCGAAGCTGTAAGAATGCAGCTTTGATTACCTGCGACCCACAAAGAGATATTGTGGTATCTCCGTCGCTCATTTCAATGAGCCTGATGTCCTAGTCGGAAACTCTTATGACTAATCAGCCTTACTACGAAACCATGTATATCCTTCGTCCGGACATCCCGGAAGAAGAGGTCGACAGTCATCTAACAAAATACAGTGAGCTAGTCACCAAATCTGGAGCAGAAGTATTAGACAGCCAAATGCGTGGCAAACGTAGATTGGCCTACCCTATTTCCAAACACAAAGAAGGAATATATGTTCAATTAAGCCACAATGGCGATGGTCAGCATGTTGAAGTTTTAGAAAAAGCCATGAGGCTTAGCGAAGATGTAATTCGCTACCTTACTGTGAAGCAAGATGGCCCTCTCCCAACACCAAGGAATACAAATAACAATGAGTCAACAAAAGAAGAAGAAGAAGTAAAAGACGCTAAAGAAACTAAAGAGAAAAAGGAATCGAAAGAGGTGAAAGAGGCGAAAGAGTCATAAATAATTTTTTTTCATCGATCTTTTCGCTGCAGCCCAAAGCCTGCTAGGTAATCCCCAAATA
>CAJWIZ010000150.1 GCA_913041805.1 uncultured Prochlorococcus sp. | reverse complement strand
CATGAGCTCTATGACACTAGTTTGTGGACATAACACAAAAGAAGGTACTCATCCTGATCAATTCGCACTGGCTAAGAGATCTTGCTGGAGCCTGGATCTTTTACACAGTTTTACCTGGTTTGCCGTGGATCAAGCCAAGATTTGAGCGAATCGCTCGATTTGCTCCTCTAATTGGAGTTTTGATAGGGCTCATTCAATTAAGTGTTTGGTTTCTACTTTTGGAAATTGGATGGTCAAAAGAGTCCATCGCACTGATATCTATAGGCATAGGAATTTGGATCACTGGAGGGTTACATCTTGATGGACTTATGGACACTTCTGATGGAATTGCTGCCGGCGAAGAAAAGTGTACTTATGCAATGCAAGACAGCAGAGTTGGGGCAAGTGGCGTAATTGGCTTAACTCTTATTCTTCTTTTTCAATTGGCTGCACTACTTAAGCTTGATTCAATTGCTCCTTTAGCCTTGCCAGTAGCCATGTTTTGGGGGCGATTCTCTACTCTTTGGGCCATAGAAAAGTTTCCATATCTTCATAAAAAAACAACAGAATCATTACATCATAGGCACTGGAAAAAGTGGCATGAAATCAAACCTTCAATAATAGGAATACTGATTTTATATTCATTTTTTAATTTCCAATTAATCAATCCAATAATTTTATTTACTGGAATCTCTATTGGAATTTTTCCAGCACTAATTATTCCAACTTTATTAGGCCGTAAACTTGGTGGGCATAGTGGGGATACCTATGGTGCAACTGTCGTTTTAGTAGAAACTTTTATACTTCTTTTTCTTGCAATGATGTGGCAATAATTCTTAGAAAAAAAGCATTTCCTTCTTCCGGAAGAGAAGAATCAACTTTAGAAGGAGGAATGATCAAACTTAGACTCCCACCTATTTGTTCAGACAATTGCCTTCCCAAAGCCAATCCAAGACCCGTTCCACTTCTACCCTCTACATTCTTACCTCTTACACCTTTTTGAAAAATTCTCTCTCTTTCGTCAGCAATAATGCAAGGCCCACCATCCCAGACACAAACCCCTGCATGATTTAGAAACAAACCTAATGGTCTATTAGGGAAGCTATATCTAAATGCGTTTTCAAGAAGGTTCGCCACAATTTCAGCAATAACGCCATCACCTACTTTTCTCGGCTCATTAGTCCAATCAGGCCATTTAGAAGGCGAAAACCATTGCCGGCCTTGTAAATGTGCCGTAGCAGCTGCTCTATCAATTAAAGGTATTAATAACGCCTTAACAGTTAACGAAGGTCCTTTTGATACTACCGGTGGCAACAAAAGAGGTGCGGGCACACCACCATCAGATGGTGGCAATTTTACTTGGCTAAGTTCATCAAGAGCTGAAATATATCTATTAAGTTGATCCTGCTCACTCAACAAACCTTCCACCAAACTAAGGTGTTTACTCTCTGGACCAAGTCTTCTCAATAGAAGCTGAGCATACGTACGCAAAGCAGCCAATGGATTACGTAGCTGATGAACCATTAAGCCGATTTGATCACGTTGCGCACTGAGTTGGTCTAGCAATCGACTGCGATCAAGTTCCAGCCCTAGACATTGCGCTAATGCTGCTGCAGTGGCCTTTAAACGTTGATCGAGTCTCTCTGACCAGTCCTCATCATCAACACCAAAACGCTCAGCCCTAAGAACACCGAGCAGAATCGAACCTTCTTGCAAGGGATACCATCGCCTATCAGGCGATGGAGCACGAAGACCTTCATCAGCTTCCACTGGAGGCAAAGGTTTGCCTCCAGTGGGCCATTGACCAACAGCCTCCAGAGTTGGTGATTGGCCATCTTTGGATTGCGCCACATAAACCACAAGTTGCTGAAGATCAGCTTCTGCCTCAAAGCTGATCAACTGCTGCTGTACAAGGGTTAAAAACCTTTCCGACAACTGCATAGTCATCGATCTCCAATTGGGCCCCTGGCTGGATGACATAGCCAGAAACTTGAAAATTCAAAAAAAAGTATTAAGATGATTGTATCGGCCGTCACAACGCCACCCGTTTGTTGCTTGAAGGTCGACTCGGAAGGAATGCGCTAATAGTGCTACCAAAGCTACAGCAGAGGCAGATGAATCCCCTCTATTAAGCATCCGAGTTGATTGTTGAGCTAAATAATTTGTCTAGGGCAACCTTGACAAACATCATTCACGGATCACTGACGTTTGCAGGTCACGAATCACATGCTCGCGCAATAGCTCGAGACTTTAAAAGATCGGTTTCTCAAAACCGATTCAGTTTTTCACACATCTCACTCCTAAAAGAGTTTCTTTAAATGTCAAAGAAGCGCAAGCGGATCAGTCGCCGACGTCTAGCTGGTCAGAGAGTTCTGGCTCATGTTCCAACATTTCACCTTGAGACTGGCAATCACAAACCTGTGACAGCTGCACGACGTTACATAGCAGAATCAGGTCTTACTTCGCCAGCGATCCTCAATGTTCGCAGGAATGAGCACACAACTGACAGGTTTTTCTGGGGAGAGAAGGGCTTATTTAGTGCCCAATATGCTGAAGAGAATCATTTCCTTTTCCCTTCCCTTAGAATAATAGTTGATGCAATAGGTGAAGCACTTATATTTGAAGGACTTGAACTCACGGCTGATGACTGGGA
>CAJWIZ010000149.1 GCA_913041805.1 uncultured Prochlorococcus sp. | reverse complement strand
AAGATTTTTCTCTGCAACTCTTGTCCAGTATTCAACTTTCTTATCGAGATCGTTAATCTCATGAGAGGGAGCCAGGCCTAAATGTTTGCTTTTTAAGTAAAGTTTTGGATCATTAGGTAGATGGCCTAACATTTTCACCCCAATACCATTGAGAACATCTTCCAATATTTTTTTATGACGCAAAGAATTTATATGATTTAGTACTACTCCAGCTATTTGAAGTTCTCGATCATGACCGATAAATCCTCTTATGAGTGCAGCTAGTGACGCTGCTTGTCCTCTGGCGTCAATGACAAGGACCACTGGGAGTTGTAATAACCGTGCGACTGCAGCTGTGCTTCCCACCTCTGAACTTCCTCTACCATCAAACAAACCCATTACTCCTTCTACTAGCGATAGATCGGACGACCCTCCATATCCATAAAAGCTGTCTTTTACCCATTGCGAACCACTTAAAACCATATCGAGATTTCGACATGGTTTTTTTGATACTGCTGTTAGTTGTTGGGGGTCTAAATAATCAGGGCCAATTTTGAATGTTTGTATGTTTAGTTTTCTATGACTTGCCCATGAGGTGAGGAGAAGGCTTAGCAAAGTTTTGCCAGTTCCACTAGACGGGGCTGCTATCACACATGCCATGACGGCTTTATCTTTTGTTGGGTAAGGTTTTTTCCTCGACGTGAAGCTGCTTAAGAAACTGAATAGCTAAAGGTGCGGCGGTAGAGAGTAAAGGACTGGTACTACCACGACTACTACTAAGCAGACGTGCCACATCCATTTCTACAGAATTGCTCTGAATAGGTACAACTTCTTCAAATAGTTCCATGCTTGCCATTCCTCCAGCTTCTAACCTCATACATTCTCCAGATTCTGAAGCAAGGATTACGCACATTGCTTTTTGAAGTTGTTTGCTTTGCTGAGAGATCAACCTTATCCCTACAATTTGACCAGGATGGATGCTTGGTTTCCCTACGGGTAGAGGCGCTAGACATAATTTAACAACGCCTCCATCAGGGCGAAGGAATTCAGCGGTAATATTGTCTCCTTCTTTTCTTTGAACAAGACTTAATTTCCAACTCAATCTGTCGGCTATCCATGCAGCAAGTAGGAGTCCTTGGACAGGATGATTTCCTTCTATGTCCACATCCAATCTTGAGACATAATTGAGTGCATTGCGTCTATAGGGAGGGTCGAAGACCATTGCCAAGGTTTCGCGCCAGTTTCTAAGACGCAACCAGTTCAAATCATTTACGGCTTGACCCGAGTTGATTCTGTCAGTAAGAAACGTAAGGCAGTGAAGTGGGTCCCCCAGGGCAGTGTCAATAATTAATCTACGTTCTGGTGTTGCCAATTGATGAAGAAGTTCAGGTGCTTCATCAAGATCACCATTCCACCAGAGCCAAGAAGGTAATTCTTTTGGTAAAAGGGTTTTTAAAATTGGTAGTCCTTCGTTAAGCGAGTTTTGATCACCTCTCAATACGACTACATCTCCACAAGCAGAACTTCCATTAACTTCATGCGGAAGAGGGCAATAAGCAGCAACCAAAGTTTCAAGTGGATGACTTTTGTCAATCGTCGGTGCAAGCGTTATTAAACGCCTTGGGTTTAATGCGCTAATTGATGCATCGACATGTTGACCTCTTAGGTCTTCATCTTCCTTCTCTTGAGTTTCTTTAGCATAGTTCGAAAGAGAATTAAGCACACATCTATCTAAAGGAGGAATGCAGTGAGGTAAATCACATTGAAGAACGACCTTCCTTGCTGCTTCAACGATCTCTCTTCGTTGGTTTCCGATTACTGGACCTTTGATGTTGCCTGTACGTACTAGTTCTTGCTCAATCCATGATGGTTGCCATACAAGTAAACAAAAGGTATTTGCTCCTGGATTTCCAAGTTGATCATTAGACCATAGCTGTTCTAAATAACTTGGTATCTCTGACGGAGGTAGTTGAATAGGAGTGTGTAGTGTGAGTTGCGGAGACATTGAGGTGCTGTGATTCGGATATTAAAAATCAGTGATTTAAGGACGCCGCCAAAGTAATTCGTCTTTACTTAGAAGAGCGTCTGACTCGGCAGGTCCCCAAGTTCGTGATTCATATGGGTAAATAGGTAATTGCCAAGGGCTGTCTTCAATCAGCTCCAAAAGAGGGGTATATAGTCTCCAAGCTGCTTCAACTTCATCACTTCGTGTAAAAAGGGTTGGATCCCCAAGCATCGCATCCGCTAGCAAACGAACATATCCTTCATCAGAAGGTTCCCCAAAAGAATCTTCATATGAGAATTCCATCTCAACTGGTCTACTTCTCATTCCAGAGCCAGGTGACTTGACTTCAAATCGAAATTCGGCTCCTTCATCAGGTTGAATCCTGAGAATTAATTGATTGGATGTTGGACTTCCGCCAGCGGCATCAAATAGATGTACGGGTGCTTCTCTGAATGTAAGAACTACCTCACTTAATCTTTTGGCGAGTCTCTTCCCAGTACGAAGGTAGAAAGGTACTCCTTGCCATCGCCAATTATCGATGAATAACTTGGTTGCTAAATATGTTTCTGTCGTGCTGTTTGGATTTACTCCAGGCTCTTCTCTGTAACCAAGTATTGGATTGGATTTGGTTCCCCCCTTTTCATATTGCCCTCTTATGCAGCAATC
>CAJWIZ010000148.1 GCA_913041805.1 uncultured Prochlorococcus sp. | reverse complement strand
AATATCAATAGAGGAAAAAGAATCACATTTTTTGCAAGAGGTAGCTTCAGAACCACAAGCCAATGATGTTGGTTCTGCTCATAAGATTGTGTCCAAATCCCCAGTCAATGATTTTGACAATAATTGAGGTCCAAAATCAGACTGGGACTGCGTTTTAACCTCTTAAGTTCACAAGACTAGCCTTTAATAAAATCTTCCATTCGTCAGGGATCACAATCCTTTAATAATTAATTCAATTACTAGAAGGCAGAATAGTTATTACATGCTTTAGTCCTAATGGGGGCAATAAGGGGGCTTCGCAGCTTCGGAAATAATCTTGGATTGGCTTGGTGGGCCAAAGTGGAGACCACCACACCAAATGTGACTTATTGGTTTGGACCATTTTTAACTCGTAGGAGCCTTAGGTTAAATCTCACAAGTTTTGAGAAAGACTTGTCCTTTGAGGGCTCTGATTCAATAAAACATACTTTGGTTCGTGAACGACGTCGGGAGCCTCTCACTATCTAATTCAAAAGGTGCAAAGTGCTGATAGCGTCAGAATTGAATATCACTGAAAATAGATGTCTATAGCTAAATTGCGTCAGCAACTAAAGCAAGGCACAATCTCTGCCAGAGAATTGGTTGATCATCACATCTCTCGAATTAATAACATTGACAGTAAATTGAATGCTTTCTTGGAGGTGACTCAAGAAAGGGCAAGAACAGATGCAAAAAGAATTGATGATTTAATTGCTTCGGGAGAATCACTACCACCATTGGCCGGCATCCCTTTTGCAATTAAGGACAATTTGTGCACTAAAGGAATAACTACTACTTGTTCAAGCCGAATGCTTGAAAACTTTGTTCCACCTTATGAGTCAACTGTTACTGAAAGACTTTGGAAGTCGGGAGCTGTTCTTATGGGTAAAACCAATTTGGATGAATTTGCAATGGGAAGCTCAACAGAGACTTCGGCTTTTGGCTCAACTTCTAATCCGTGGAATTTGTCCAGAGTCCCTGGTGGTAGTTCTGGTGGTAGTGCAGCAGCAGTCGCTTCAGGAGAATGTGTAGCCGCTTTGGGGTCAGATACTGGTGGCTCAATTCGTCAGCCTGCTTCATTTTGTGGTGTTGTCGGGTTTAAACCAACCTATGGACGCGTTAGCCGTTGGGGGTTGGTTGCCTTTGCTAGCTCGTTAGATCAAATTGGTCCTTTTACCAACTCTGTAGCTGACACTGCAGAAATATTGCAAGTGATAGCAGGAAACGACCCTAGAGATTCAACAAGTTTAAAAGCACCAGTACCTAATTATTCTGCTTTGCTTACTAATTCACTATCTGGTTTGCGTGTTGGGTTGATAAAAGAATGCTTTGAACATGATGGGTTGTCTCCTGATGTAAAGCGATCAGTTCTTGCGGCAGCTGATCAGCTTCAATCTCTTGGAGTTGAATTGGTCGAAGTAAGCTGCCCTCGGTTTAATGATGGAATAGCTACTTATTACGTTATTGCACCATCAGAAGCTTCTGCCAACCTCGCACGCTATGACGGCGTGAAATATGGATATCGCTCTGAAGTCTCTGAGAATCTTGCATCTATGACTACTAGAAGCAGAACAGAAGGTTTTGGACCGGAAGTGAAGCGTCGCATACTTATAGGAACGTATGCATTGTCTGCTGGATATGTAGATGCCTATTACAAAAAAGCTCAGAAAGTTAGAACTTTGATTCGAAATGATTTTGATAATGCATTTAAGAAAGTAGATCTTTTGCTTACTCCCACCTCTCCAACAACTGCATTTACAGCTGGATCGCATTCTGATGATCCCGTTTCAATGTATTTATCTGACTTATTGACTATTCCAGCCAATTTGGCTGGATTGCCTGCTATCAGTTTGCCTTGTGGATTTGATGGATCAGGTCTTCCAATTGGAGTTCAGTTAATTGGCAAGGTCTTGGATGAGGCTCATTTGTTGCAAGTTGCTCATCAATACGAGATTTCTGCTGATGTTATGGATAAGCACCCAACAGGTGAATTGATCCCTTAACACGAAGAGGTGGATCTACATATAGTGTCTTGTTGTTGCAAGAGGCCGCTTATTTTGTGTCTTCCCCTAGGCTCGTCTGATGGGATTTGTTCCGCTTCATAACCACAGTGACTACAGCCTTCTTGATGGGGCGAGTCAGCTGCCAAAGATGGTCCAGAGAGTAAAGGACCTTGGAATAGAAGCTCTTGCTTTAACTGATCATGGAGTTATGTATGGAGCCATAGAGTTGTTGAAGCTTTGCAAGAAGTCAGATATTAAGCCGATTATTGGGAATGAGATGTATATAATTAATGGTTCAATTGATGACCCGCAACCAAAGAAAGAACGTCGATATCATCTTGTTGTTCTTGCTAAAAATGCAATTGGATATAGGAACTTAGTCAAACTTACAAGTATTAGTCATTTGAGAGGAATGAGAGGCCGTGGAATCTTTTCTCGAGCTTGTATTGATAAAGAATTATTGAAGGCTCATAGTGAGGGCCTTATTATTTCTACTGCTTGTCTAGGAGGTGAGATTCCCCAAGCAATTTTGCAGGGACGTCCAGATGTCGCTAGGGAGGTGGCCCTGTGGTATCAGAATATCTTTGCGGATGATTTTTATCTTGAGATTCAAGATCACGGTTCCTATG
>CAJWIZ010000147.1 GCA_913041805.1 uncultured Prochlorococcus sp. | reverse complement strand
TAGAAAGGTGCCAGGACCCAGATTTGAACTGGGGACACGGCGATTTTCAGTCGCCTGCTCTACCAACTGAGCTATCCCGGCTTTTTGCCTGTGCAATTTTTCAGCACCTGTAAATCTTAGACCACAATGTGATGAGATTTTGGATTGTTTTCTAGTTTTGTCTTTGGCTTATATCGCAATTCTTCAAAGTCAAGCGCTGAAGCTCTTGCATGTGTTGTTGGAAATTCAGTCAAGAGGCTCCACTTCCTTAAGAAGTTCCCTTTATTCTTTTGAGCATGCTTACTAAGCTGTGATGGGCATCTGAGCTGTTGATCAGTTCATGGTCAAAAGCTATCTCGACCTGTTCCCCATCTGCATCGAGTTTTATCGCTAAAGGTGTCAAATTAATCATTTTGACTTTTTTAGGGTGGCTGATGCCTCCATAACTCCTGGCAAATTCAATCAAGGCTTCATGATGTTCATCATTCATGTGTTTGCAAATTCGAGCACTGACTTGTGCATCAAGAGGTTCTGAGGCCATTACAAAGAACTTTAGGTATTAGCAAAGTTTGAACTTTGCATTTGCGAGATTAAATTTACTCTTATTTGAAGTGATACCAATTGAAAGGACCTATCATCACTTGTGGCTGAGAAATGCAAATCAAATGTTTGGAATTGAATGTTAAATAGCGAAGCGTTTTAGGACATAGATCTGCAGAAGTAATCTTATTTAAGAAGTTGTTCGAGATAGATTTTGGGGCTCATTGGTCTTCGTGATGGCTTGCAATGCAATTAGAGCTACTCCTTCTGCAGGTGATTTTAGGCAGGTTCTAATTGGATAACCAGTAATCTTTTCTCGAATACGTCTCCATTGGGGGTTCTTTGCACCTCCGCCAATAGTGATAATTCTTTTTGGCGGCAGTGCACCAAGAGCAATGAGCTTTTGCCAACTTTCACTTTCTATTCTTGCAAGGCCTTCAAGAATTCCGTGTAGGTATAACGAATCGCTGACTGGTCTTGGTGTCATTATTGGTTCTAAATTTGGATCATTAATAGGAAAGCGCTCTCCTCTAAAGGGCATAGGACGAAGATTTAGCCCACTTTCTAGTTCTGGGTCGATCTGTTGACTTAATTCTTTAATGGCATGATCACTAAAGAGTTTTTTCAGCACCGCTCCTCCTGAATTTGAGGCACCACCACATATCCAACGGTTCAGCAGCCTATGGTTAGTCACGCCAAAACCATTTAAGGGCTTCTCGACAAATCGTTTAACTACAATTGTGCTCCCTAAGACGGTTAATCCATCATCAGCTTCTGGAGATGCACTGAGTACGGCTGCATTGGAGTCAGTTGTGCCTGCTATGACAAGTAAATCTTCTGGCAGACCTAGTTGGGCAGCATTTTTCGATGAAATCCTTGCAAGCGTAGTGCCACTTTGTACTATTTGTGGCAATGACTTTTGCCATGAAGGGTCATAAAGCTTTGAAGGCCACAATTTGCTTATGGGATTCCATCCCATACGGAGATTGTTGGCTTCTTCCCCCCAACGCCAGTTGCCTAGTAGCCAGCCTGTAACCCAGTCAGCTTGATGCCTAAATAAAAGTGATTGTTGAAATTGTTTTTGCAAATGAAGTGCTCTTGCAAGACTGCTATTAGTGCTGGATGTAGGACCACCGTCTGGAAGAATTTCTGCAAGTGACTTGTGTTGTTCGATGCAATTCATGTAATAGGGAAGCGCATCCCCTAATGCCGCCCCATTTGAATCACATGCAACAAGTGTCCCAGAGGTACCATCGACGGCACATGCTTTTAGTAATTTTTTTAATTGACTTGGAATATTTTGAATAAGTTCAATAGTGCATTTTTCCCAGTCTTTGCAAATAGAAAGACCTCTTGGATAGGACATTTGAGCTGTATGAATTAATTCTTTCCTTTCATTGATCAATGCGATTCGGACCCCACTAGTTCCAAGGTCTATGCCCATTGCAAGAAAAGGAGCCTTCATGAAAATAAAGACTTTGCTTTAGTTAATTAATAGAACTATCTTTTAGTATTGCTTTGAGCTCAGTTGCTTTCTGCGAGACATCTTCCCAAGGAAGTTTGAGATCAGTTCTCCCAAAATGACCATACGCTGCGGTGTCTCGATAAAAGCGGCCTTTTCTTTCATTTGGAAGGTCTTTTAACTTGAATTGCTCAATAATTGCTCCAGGACGTAGATCAAAGTTGTCTTTAACTAATTCAGTGAGTTTTGCATTGGTAAGTTTTCCTGACCCAAAGGTTTCTACTAGGACTGATACGGGTTTAGCTATACCAATTGCATAGCTCAGTTGTACTTCGGCTCTTTCAGCCAAGTTTGCTGCAACTAAGCTTTTCGCAACGTATCTTGCTGCATAGGCTGCTGACCGATCGACCTTGGTTGGGTCTTTGCCGGAAAAAGCACCTCCGCCGTGTCTTGCATACCCTCCATAAGTATCAACAATAATTTTTCTTCCAGTTAGTCCTGCGTCTCCTTGAGGGCCACCTACTACAAACTTTCCAGTGGGATTTACAAGAAAACGAGTTTCGGTTTGTTTTGGCTTTAAAGGCAGATCTTTTGTTGCAGGAACGACAACATGTTCCCAGAGATCTTTTGCTATTTGATCTTTAATATCACTTTCATTTTCTAAACCTT
>CAJWIZ010000146.1 GCA_913041805.1 uncultured Prochlorococcus sp. | reverse complement strand
CCCTTCGTTATGCTCTTCATATTCTCTTGATGTCTCGTAAGTACTACAAGTGAACAAAGATGATTTATTTAAAGTGTTGGCCTCCCTGTAAACATATTTTTAGCTTGTAATTGTTGTATCTATACGAAAGCTTATCTGCAAGGCATTGAGAAGTTATCTAAAAAGCCTAAAATTGTTTTGTTTGATGGCTTATGGAGACTACCGGTCATGGGAAAGACCTTGATGATCGGATCTTCTGAGCCTTTCAGTGGTAAATCGGCATTTGTTTTAGGTCTTGCCAGAAGGCTGATCGCTGCCAATCACAAAGTACGTTTTGGGAAGCCTCTGGCGACAAGTATTGAACTAGATATGGAGATTGTTGCGCCCGTTAGATCTGGACCTCTAATTGATGATGATGTCCGCTTTGTTGGAGAAACACTTGGCATCCCTGATCAACAGTTAATACCCTCAATACACCTTTTGGAGCCTGACTCTGCTGATAAGCGCCTTGCTAATTCAAATTTGCTGGCTGGCTCAGGATTTGATGTTTTCAAACAAAAATTGCAAGACGATTTTGATGGTATAAACCTACTTGAGGCAGCAGGTACCCTTTATGAGGGATTGCTTTATGGATTAAGTCTTGGTCAATTGGCGAGAGGTTTGGATGCCAACGTAATTCTTGTTCATTTATGGCAAAACAGTTGCAGTGTTGATGCTTTGTTGGCTGCTAAGGAACAACTAGGGAATCATTTGATCGGAATAGTTTTGAATGTAGTCTCACCTGATGAAGTACAGACTTTAGAATCTTCAGTCGTGCCATCTTTAGAAGCACTTGGCTTTGTCGTTTTTGGAGTAATGCCGCGCTCTCCATTGCTCAGAAGCGTTACTGTTGGGGAGCTGGTTAGACGACTAGAAGCAAGAATTATTTGTTGCGCTGACAGGCTCGACTTGATGGTTGAAACCTTAAGCATCGGCGCTATGAATGTTAATTCTGCGATGGAATTTTTCAGACGGCGTCGCAATATGGCAGTAGTTACGGGAGCTGACCGCACTGATATTCAATTGGCAGCCTTAGAGGCTTCTACTCAGTGCTTAATTCTTACAGGTGCAGGCGAACCTTTGCCTCAATTGATTAACAGGGCTGAAGAATTGGAAGTTCCTCTATTGAAAGTGGACCATGACACTTTGTCTACAGTAGAGGTTATAGAACAGGCATTTGGCCATGTTCGATTACATGAGAATGTAAAGGCAACTTATGCTTTTCGCCTAGTAGAAGAACACTGCGACTTGGACCGTCTTTTTTTGAATCTTGGATTGTCTTCCAGAAATACAAAACACTGCTAGCTTTAAATAATTGTTGTGGGGATTTCCTTGAGTCGCTCCCTGGATCTCCCTTCTTTGGATCGAGTAGATACGCTTGCTCAAGAATTGGCCTTGATGCAAGATAAGGGCAAACGGAGGATAGCTTTTTTAGGTAGTCGGCATGTCCCTGTAGTGGCAATACATCTTGTTGAATTGATTGCACGGTCTTTAGCGCAAGAAGGACATTCAATTATTACTTCAGGTTCACAGGGGGTTAACGCAGCAGTTATTCGAGGGGTTTTGGAAGTGGATGCATCTCTCCTTACGGTACTTTTGCCTCAAAGTTTGGAACGTCAAGTTCAGGAGATAAGAGAACAGCTAGACCAAGTCTTGCATTTGGTAGAAAAGATTGAAAATGATGATTTGCCTTTGCCTATAGCAAGTAGTCTTTGTAATCAAGAAATAATTAACCGTTGTGATCAATTAATTTGCTTTGCTTTTCATGACAGTGAAACACTTCTTTCAAGTTGTCATAATGCTGAGGAAATGGGAAAAGTTGTTAGCTTAATGTTTTTCGACTAATTGTGATGAATGAATTCATTTGAAAAGAATTGGTATGGAATTATCTTTTTTGTTCGGAGGTAAAATATTGAGGATCAAAAATTATTTATTTTAATCTTCTTTAGATTAGGGTTGAGAGGTTCAGTATTTTCTTTATAATATAAAACTAAATTAGTAATTGGATAAAATCTATGGCTAACGCCTATTCTTTTGATGTTGTTTCAGATTTTGATCGTCAAGAATTGGTTAATGCGGTTGACCAATTAAAGAGAGAGGTGATTCAAAGATACGACTTGAAAGATACAAATACAGAAATCAATCTTGAGGAAACAGAATTAGTGATAACTACTGCCTCTGATTTGACCTTGCAATCAATTCAAGATGTTTTAAGGCAAAAGGCTACAAAAAGAAATCTTTCCCTAAAGATATTTGATTTCCAGACACCAGAACCATCGTCTGGGAACCGAGTTACACAAAGAACACTGTTAAAAAAAGGCTTAACACAGGAAATGGCAAAGAAGTTGAGTAAGATTATCAGGGATTCACTAAAGAAAGTAAATGTTTCTATTCAAGGAGAAAGGCTTAGAGTTACTGGAAAGAATAAAGACGATTTGCAATCCGCAATATCTTTACTGCGAGCTAAAGAAGAGGAATTAGAGATACCATTGCAGTTTGAAAACTATAGATAGAAGAATCCTTTCGGCTAGAATAATCTTTTGGGAATTGTGATATAAAGCTAGAAATCATAAACATTAAAAATACTAGAAAAACCCCATTTTTTTTATTAAAAATTATAAAAATTTTTCATAAACTATATAAATTTGGCTTCTCTTTCTTAAGGATTAAGTGATGCTAAATCT
>CAJWIZ010000145.1 GCA_913041805.1 uncultured Prochlorococcus sp. | reverse complement strand
TTGCCAATTGTGCGTTGGCGTGGAGCTGACTCTTTGGAGAACTTGATGAATGATTGTAGAGATGTGGGAGCTGTTTTATTCAACCCTCATGTAATTACTGTTGAGGATGGAGGCCTTGGGGTGATAAATGTCGATCAAGTAGAGACAAAACGCCGTTTTGATCCAAATGGACTATTGAATCCAGGGAAGTTAAGAGGTTGGGTTTGATTTAAATATGTCTTCTATTTAGTTGGCTTCTTCTTCCTGGATATCTATGCAATTCATCATGAGATCTCCAATTAAATACAAAGAACCAGCTATCACAGGAGGGGGGCTTGGCCACTTTTTCTTAAGGAGAAGTTTCTTTAATACTTCTTCTACGTTCTTCGCCTCATTAATTTGCCCCGCTAGTTCGGGGCAGGCTTTTGATAATTGAGGCTTTCTCCAACTGTTGTGATTAGGTACTGGAACTATCCATGCAGTGTCCTTTGCCCTTAGTAAATGTTTGAGCATTGATGGGGCAGCTTTATGACTTTGAATTCCCAAAATCCAGTGCAATCCCACCTCTTGTTGATCCCAGTTGTTGCGTTCTCTTGAAAGTTGCTCTGCTGCGTGTGGGTTATGTGCCCCATCTATGAGAAGAGGAAATCCATGCCAATTAGTTTGTTGTAGCCTTCCAGGCCAATTTGCTAGAGCAAGACCCTCTCTAATGATTTGATCACTGATTGTCCATCCAAATACTTCTAATGCTTGGATGGCTCCTCTTGCTACGGCTGCATTCTTTTTTTGAATATCTCCATTAATACCAAGACTCCATCCTTTTGGTACCGGAGAGACCCACTTAAGTTTTGCATGTTGCTCTCTTGCAGTAGCTTCTAGAACTTCAGTTACGTCTGCATGTTGAGTTGAGCTAATGACTTCGCATCCTGAAGAGATAACAGCAGCTTTCTCTTTCGCGATATTTTTTAAGTTATTTCCTAGGTGTTCACAATGGTCTAGTCCAATGCTTGCCATTGCGATAATAGGTCTATAGGGGTGAGCTGTTGTCGCATCAAGACGACCCCCAAGGCCGACTTCTAACACTAATACCTCTACTTCATGTTCAGCAAAATGATCAAAAGCAGCTGCCATGACTAATTCAAAAGGAGTCAGACGAAAATCTTTGGCCAACGATTGAAGAGAGACAATACGTTGATGAAATTCTTGTGATGGAATCAAATTTCCATCAATACTAATTCGTTCGCACCAACTCATTAAGTGAGGCGAAGTTGTTATCCCAGCTTTTATCCCTGCTGATTTAAGGCCGCTTTGAATAAAGCTTGCAATTGAACCCTTCCCATTGGTTCCAGCTATTTGGATGGCTGGAATTTTCGCGCAGGGTTCTCCCATTGCTTTTAATGCCTTTTGCATGCGTTCTATTCCCAGAGACATTCCCCTTTGTTCAAAGGGAGGGATTAGCTCCGTTAGCTTTTTATCGAGATTGAAAGTTTTGTAAGACAATTAGTTATCAATTTTTTTAAAGGTGGTATCCAACCTCTTTAACAAGGAGTTAACTTCACGTTCTTTGATTACCAGCGGTGGAACCATTCGGATTACTTGTGGTCCTGCGGGTACGACTAATAGTTGTTGTTCAAGAGCTGCTTTAACGAAAAATTGTGCTGTTACTGTTGTATTTTCCCGTAGAACCAAGCCTTGAATTAGACCAATGCCTCTTACACTTTCGATATATTTAGGATAACGTCTCACAAGGGTCAAGAGCCCGTCGTTTAATTGCCTGCTTCTTAGATTGACTTGAGATAGAAGGCCTCTCCTTTCTATTTCTGTTGCGACAGTAATACCTGCTTTACAAGCGAAAGGATTGCCTCCGAATGTACTGGCATGATCTCCCGCTTCGAACAGATCTGCGTGTTGCTTGACCATTAACGCCCCTATTGCATGACCACCTCCTAAACCTTTGGCGATGGTGAATACATCTGGCTCAACTCCAAGGTACTCATAGCCCCACCATCTGCCAGTCCGACCCATACCAGTTTGAACTTCATCGAAGATCAACAGGATTTTCTCGTTGAGGCACTTTTCTTTTAGTTGTTGAAAGAAGATTTTATTGCCAAGGTTGATTCCTCCTTCTCCTTGGAGTGGCTCTATTAAAACTGCTGCGACACGAGGACCATTACTGTTGATGCGTTGAAGCAACTTTGAGAAAGCTTCAAAGTTGTTGTAATCAAAAAATTCGAAGCCTGCAACGATTGGTTCGAAATCTTTGTGATATCTAGGTTGTCCTGTTGCGCTTACTGCTGCAAGAGTGCGGCCATGAAAACTAGAGTTGGCTGAAAGTATGACTGGCTCCTGAATGTTGCATTTGCTATGTGCATATTTCCTTGCCAGTTTGATTGCTGCTTCGTTTGCTTCGGCTCCGCTATTGCAGAAAAATGCTTTGTCCGCGCAGCTGTGATTTACTAACCAATTTGCTAGTGCTTCTTGCTCTGGAATTTGATAGAGGTTCGAGACATGTTGTATTTTGTTGAGTTGCTTATTTAAAGAACGACGAATTGCGTTGTCACTGTGGCCAAGACTGCAAGTAGCTATACCTGCCACTGCATCAAGATATCGCCTGCCTTGTTGGTCCCAAACCCAACAACCTTTTCCTCTGACGATGGTTAGTGGCAAACGGGCATAGGTGCCCATTAAATAAGTGGGAGCGGTCGGACTCGAACCGACAAACCCGAAGGTGCCGCATTTTGAGTG
>CAJWIZ010000144.1 GCA_913041805.1 uncultured Prochlorococcus sp. | reverse complement strand
GGCAATCTTTCCCTTCCAGGCCGCTACCTAGTACTTCAACCCCATGGACAAGGAGTCAATATTTCACGTCGAATCAATGCAGAATCAGAAAGAAACCGCTTAAGGGCACTCGGAGTTTTAATCAAACCCCCAGGGAATGGACTTTTAATGCGTACAGAAGCTGATGGCATCAGCGAAGAATTACTTATTAATGATCTTGAAAGTCTGCTCCAACAATGGGAAGCAATCCAACAAGCATCTGAAAGTTATTCAGCACCAATACTTCTAAATCGAGATGAAGACTTTATTCATCGCATACTTCGTGATCATATTGGTCCAAATCTCGTACGCGTTGTCGTTGATGAATCTCACGCTATCGACCGTGTTAGTGAATTTCTTGCCCAAGATTGCCCAAATGTAATCGTTGAAGCACATAACGGACCAAATGATTTACTAGATCATTTTCGAATCAACTTAGCCATACATGATGCACTACAACCAAGAGTTGATTTGCCTTCAGGTGGTTACATCATCATCGAGCCAACTGAGGCCATGACTGTCATTGATGTCAACTCTGGGTCCTTTACGCGCTCAGCAAATGCTCGCGAAACTGTCTTGTGGACCAATTGCGAGGCAGCCATTGAAATAGCTCGCCAATTAAAGCTTCGCAATATAGGCGGTGTAATTGTTGTCGACTTCATAGACATGGAGTCTCGTCGAGACCAGCTGCAATTGCTTGAACATTTCACTTCAGCAATCAGAGACGATTCTTCACGTCCACAAATTGCACAATTAACTGAACTCGGACTAGTTGAATTAACCCGGAAACGTCAAGGCCAAAATATTTATGAGTTATTTGGCAAATCCTGCCAAAACTGTGGAGGGATTGGAACCATAGTTTCACTGCCAGGGAAAGAGCTTATTCAGCCATTAGCAACAGCGACTGGCCTAATTCGCTCTAATATTTCTACTAGATCAGAAGAGCAAGTTTCCTTAGAGAATAATAATCTTCGTCGCAAACAAAAACCAGTCAAAAATCGAAGTACAGAGGCAAATAATTTATCACTTTCCAACGGAACAATTCCTGGGGTCTCAGCAATTGCAAACTTGGCTGACTCTAATCCTGAGAATGCATCTGCTGATATTTCTATTCATCGACAAGAGCCAGAGCTGATTGGCGTATGTATGGATGCTGAGCAAGAAGAAGTTTTTAGCCATTTAGGCTTAAATCCACTTTTATTACTCGATCAAATACCATCAAATGACAATCTATTGGTGCGTATAGTTAGACCTGGAGAAGTAATAGAAAAAGTCCTAGAAGATTCGAGGAAACAACTTGCTCTAACTGCAAACCGTCGCCGTCGAAGAGGAAAAGCTGGTCCTGCTACTAATCGTGTAATTACGCGAAATGGTCTCAATACATCATCTGCTCTTAATGGGGAGGAACTTATTAAATCCTCTCAACCTGAGGAGAAGAAAGAAGATCTAAACCAAGAAATTGTCGAAAAGGATGAAACAAATCAATTAGAAACCCCTGAATTTTCAGAATCTGAATCTTCCGATCAATCAGATAAAGAAGTCGAAGATCCGCGCCGACGACGTCGACGTTCTTCAGCAACAAGCGACAATAGTGCTTAAGAGACAAGTCATAGTAGGAATAGATGAAGTTGGGAAAGGATCCTTATTTGGTCCAGTATTTGCAGGTGCAGTCATCTTGGGAATTAATGCAGAAGCAGAACTCACAAATGAAGGGTTAAAAGATAGCAAACTTCTTACAGCAAAAAGAAGAGCAAGACTAGTCCCTTTGATTCAGGAAAAAGCGCAAGATTGGGCTCTAGGCCAAGCATCTTCTAGAGAAATTGACTCCATGGGTATTCGAAAGGCAACCGAATTAGCAATGCTTAGAGCTCTACAAAGGATAGAAAATCCAATAGATACTGTTCTAGTAGATGGAATACTGCCAATAAGACTGTGGAAAGGGAAGCAAAAAACTTTGGTGCATGGAGAAAGCAAATCCATTGCCATTGCTGCAGCCAGTGTGTTGGCAAAAGAAACTCGTGATGCACTGATCAAACGTTTATCAAATGATTATCCGGAATATGGACTAAAAACCAATGTGGGATATGGCACTAAATTACACAGAGAAGTTTTACTTGATTTAGGTCCAACTCCCCTACATCGTCAATCATTTCTAACCAAAATTTTTTCTTGAAAATATCTTTTCAAATACTTATTCTTCACACCATTTACTGAAATCATCAACTAGTTGCTTCCTTACCCGAGCCTTAATTCCAAGCAAAATAGTGCTCAAAATTGATTGGCCAGTACTTTCAAGAACTTGTTTAGGGATTAATTTCAATAATGGGGGAGGACTCACTGTCACTCCCAACAAAGCTTCACCCTCCAGACCTCTATTCGTGGCCTCCAGTGTCGCATCCAATTTCAATACAAAATCATCAACTAAACCAAGACCATCAAGCTCACTATCAGTTGCATGCATTCGCAACTTTCCAGCACTATTAACGGCTGCTATTGATACAACTGGATTGACTTCTAACTGAAAGACCTTAAAGCTCGTTACGTTGTAACGATAGCTTCCTGGACCAAGAAGAGTAAGTTTGTCTGCATCCAACATTGCACCAACTACTCTCTCTTGTTGAAGGAGATAGTCAGAAAGACGTTCGACATTGCTGACCACAGGCAGATCAAGTTTCTGCCGGGCTTCAAAAGCCAGAGGCATAATCGACGACTGACGC
>CAJWIZ010000143.1 GCA_913041805.1 uncultured Prochlorococcus sp. | reverse complement strand
ACTCTCGACCCTCTCCTTGGCAAGGAGATGCTCTACCACTGAGCTACATCCGCAGTATGAGCTAGAAGCAAAAATCTTCCAACTGAGATCAGCATGCCTTAAACAAGGTGATCTGGTCAATTGAATCTTTCAAGTAGAAGATTTTTTTGACTTAAGTACACCCATCAAAGATCCCATTTCTAAGGCTTGCAAGGCATAACTCCAGCCAAGATTGCTCTTAATACCAGCTCTTTCCAAGGCTTGCTGCATATTGTCAGTAGTAAGTACTCCAAAAATTATTGGAATGCCTGTGTCCCTTGATACTGCAGCTAATCCTTTACTAGCCTCAGCTGCTACAACATCGAAATGAGGAGTGTCACCCTTAATTACTGCTCCAAGAGTGATTAAAACTTCATATCGACCTGTTCTTGCAAGAGACTGACTAACTACAGGCAACTCAAAAGACCCTGGGACCCAAGCAACATCCAATTGATCACTAGATTCAGTCGTATCTATACCATGTCGTTCTAAACAATCCAAACAGCCGCTAAGCAATCTATTCGTAACTAAATCGTTGAATCGTGCTACAACGATTCCAATACGTAAGTTAGACGCATCTGTAAAACGTCCTTCAATGGTTGCCATTGTGTTCCAATTATGCCTATTTATCCCACCACCGTAGAAGCTGAAGGGATATTTAGGCCATAAAGACCCAAATAAAGAGTTGGTTTCAAGCTAGACAAATTAATTACTTGTCTAAGTTGAACCAACTCAAAAAATCAAAGACCAAAAGTTTGATGAGTTACATACTCACCCACAATCGCCTGTATAAGCACTAGATGGAACCAAACTCCCCCAAGAATCTCAATTCTTTTGATATTCCCATTGCGACGATCAGATGGATCTGATTGAGTCATATAGAGAACTGGTACACCAATCACTAAAAGCAGTGAAGCGAATAGAACAGCGTTAGTCGTAAAGGCGTTAAAAACCAGCATTGAAATCGAAGCGGCGGAGCAAAAAATCTATGCAGTTACTAATTCTCACATGAGAGAGGACTCTTTGCGAAAAAGGCTTGCTTTGTTGTCGCGAGGCTTCACATCCCAAAAAAAATCAATGCAATTACTATGCCGTTGTTCAAGGAATATGAACTGCTATGGCAGCCAACCCTCAGCCCCTACAAGGCAGTTTGTTTGGGGATGCCAAGGCAAATGAATTTGAAACAAAGCCTTCCAAAATCAATAACCAGAGCACGAGTCAGGATCTATCAGAAGAAGAACTGACCCAAGACGCACAACTACGTCCACGAAAAAGAAAAGTAAGAAAGTCAGACGAATGCATTGTTAATGCAAGCAAAGCAAATCAACACTCTCACCATGATTCCGATTTACCTGATTGGTCTCATCACAGTCTTGTAAACAAAGAACAACTCACTCCAGTACTCAGGCACTATGTAGAACTGAAAATCGCTAATCCTGAAAGAATCCTGCTCTACAGGCTGGGTGACTTTTTTGAATGTTTTTTTGACGATGCAATCAAGCTCTCGCAACTTTTAGAACTCACACTTACTGGCAAAGAAGGAGGCAAAGAAATTGGTCGTGTGCCTATGGCTGGGATACCTCATCACGCTGCTGAACGTTACTGCTCAGAACTAATTCGCAAAGGGCTCAGTGTGGCCATTTGTGACCAAATCGAAAGCTCACCCAATAAAGGAAACCTAATCAAAAGAGAAATTACACGAGTACTTACTCCTGGGACAGTAATAGAAGAAGGAATGCTCCAAGCACGCCGCAACAATTGGTTGGCTGCTGTAGTCCTAGACAAAAAGAGCAAAGATAAAAATTTATCCTGGGGTCTAGCAAGCGCCGATGTGAGTACAGGAGAGTTCCTGGTCATGCAAAGAAAGGGCTCCGATTCGCTATATCAAGAGCTAAATAAACTAGATCCTTCTGAAGTAATATTAGGACAATCCGAAGATAACAATCCAAAAGAATGGTGTCCTGAACGTATACATCTGACTCAAATTCAACTAACTCCATTCAATCGACCAGAAGCCGAATCAGCTCTGAAAAATCATTTCGATTTAAAAACAATCCAAGGGCTTGGTTTTCAAGATTGGCCATTAGCCATGAGAGCTGCAGGAGGATTACTAAACTATTTGAATAAGACAAATCCTATAAATGAAAAGCCAAATCAGTTAAGTAATTCTGATCGCATACCATTAGATTTTCCACATCTAACTTTTCAAGAAGATTCACTCATCATTGATGCACAAACGCGACGAAATCTTGAAATTGTCTCCACTCAAAGAGATGGACAATTCAAAGGTTCACTTTTGTGGGCGATAGATAGAACACTCACATCTATGGGTGGACGTTGTTTACGACGCTGGATAGACAAACCACTCATTAATGGAACCAAAATTCGTGCACGCCAAGAGATAGTTAGTGAACTTGTAGGTTCTAGAGGTCTCAGAAAATCTATACGTAAAGCACTTAGATCAATGAGTGATCTTGAACGATTAGCAGGCAGAGCAGGGGCAGGACAAGCAGGAGCAAGAGAACTGGTGGCAATCGCCAATGGTTTAGAGCGATTACCTACATTAGCTACGAACTTAAAAAAACTTAAATCTAAAGGGCCTGAATGGTTAAATACTCTAAGGACTATAGATTCAGATCTCTTAGAAATAGCAAAAAATATTCATGACCAATTAATAGAAAATCCACCATTAAGTATTAGTGAAGGCGGCCTAATTCATGATGGA
>CAJWIZ010000142.1 GCA_913041805.1 uncultured Prochlorococcus sp. | reverse complement strand
AAGAGGAGGGGATAACAGCAAAGGAGCTAATTGATACCTTAGAAGAGAAACAATTAGCAAACATCATCTATGATTATGGAGAGGAAAAGTACTCAAGAAGAATTGCTAGGCGAATAAAAAAAGACTTGTTAGTTAAAGGTCCGTATGAAGGAACAAATGCATTGGCATATGCGATAGCAGGATGCTATCCACCAAAACTTCGTTATGGACGTATTCACCCAGCCACAAAAACATTTCAAGCCTTACGAATAGCGGTCAACAATGAACTTGAAGTCCTGGAAAAGTTCCTCCAAAAAGCTCCAAGTTGGCTCAAAGAAGGAGGACTACTAAACATAATTAGTTTTCATTCACTAGAAGATAGGCGCATAAAACAAGCTTTTATTGATGATGAGCGTTTAGAAAGAATTACACGCAAACCTCTTCAGGCAAGCACCAAAGAAGTCTCACAAAACCCTCGTAGTAGAAGTGCAAAGTATCGATTGGCAAGACGTAAATTTTAAAGATAATATGATAATTAATTCAAATATCAGCTATAGAATAAACTTGCTTTGCTTCATAAATTGCCATCAACTCCTTAAGTCTCGAACTGTTTTAACAATTAAATGTGCAGCTCTATTTATGTGATCAATTGTTGTAGTTCTTCCAATACTTAACCTTATAGAAGCTTCAGCCTCTTCTTTAGTCCTACCAATTGCCCTTAAAACATGGGACGGCTTTCCATTACTACAAGCTGATCCATTGCTGCATTGAATCAAGGAACGCAAAGCTCTATGGAGAGAGCTACCTTTAATACCAGGAATAGTGAAATTTAAATTATTAGATAATCGTTGATCAAAAGAACCATTTAATTGCAAATCGGGGAGTTCTAAACTTAATCTCTTCCACAATTGATTTCTTAAGTAAAGGTACCGAGCTTGAGATTTCTCTAAACTTTGGAAAGTAATTTCTGCCGCCTTGGCAAAGCCAACCGCCAAAGGTACAGGAACAGTACCCGAGCGCAGTCCAGTCTCTTGTCCGCCTCCCCATTGCAAAGGGATCAGAGGTAAGTTTGACTTAACAACCAAAGCACCAATTCCTTTTGGCCCATAGATTTTATGGCCAGTAATAGTCAAAAAATCTATGCCAATTTTATCGATATCAAAATACATTTGGCCAAAAGCCTGAACAGCATCACAATGAAACGTAACGCCTCTTTCAGAACACAATTTCCCTAATTCAGCCAAAGGTTGTAATACTCCTATTTCATTGTTGGCCATCATCACACTCACCAAAATTGTATCAATTTCGAATGCATCAAGTAATTGATCACATGACAAGAGACCATCAGGCGAAGGAGTTATCCGTGTAAGGCGAAATCCTTCACGCTGCAGTTGTATCAACGGATCAATTACTGATTGATGTTCTGTAGCAACAGTAATCAAATGTCCTGGCCTACCAACCTCTAAAGCCCTTGCACGCGCATGACCAAGAAGAGCTAAATTATTTGCCTCCGTTGCTCCACTAGTAAAAATCAAGCGCTGAGGATTGACCCTCAAATATGCAGCTAATTGATCTCTAGCCAAACCAACTGCTGCAGATGCATACAAACCTGAACGACTTTGAAGACTTGATGCGTTACCCCAGTAATCGCACCAATACGGTTGCATTGCATCTACAACCTCAGGGTCACAAGGAGTAGTCGCTTGATAATCGAAGTGCAGTAGAGCCTTTTGATCAGTCACAAGAGCAGTTTTTCGCTTCATCCTTTCAGAGCTTTTTCCTTTTTATGAATCGCTCAAGAAGAATGAGCGTACTGGAATAATTGTCCTTAGCCTGTTTTCCCTACATCTAAAAGTCAAATGAATAGAAATATAAGGACTAGATTTATTAAATAATTTCCTTCATTGATTGATGAGCGAGACTCAACCTCCTGTTAATGAAGTTGTGAAGCAAGCACGACTACTGCTGGTTGACGACGAACCAGGCATTCGAACTGCTGTGCAAGCATATCTCCAAGATGAGGGTTTTGAAGTTACAACTGCTGTAGATGGCGAAGAAGGCTGGCTAAAAGCTCAACAAATGTTCCCCGATTTAGTCATTAGTGATGTGATGATGCCTAGATGTGATGGGTACGAGCTACTCAAAAGACTTAGGGAAGATGAACGACTAGGAGGAACTCCAGTTATCTTCCTTACTGCAAAAGGCATGACAGTTGATAGAACACAGGGTTATTTAGCAGGTGTTGATGATTACATTTCCAAACCATTTGACCCAGATGAATTAATTGCTCGTGTCAAAAATGTTGTCAAGCGCCAAGAACGATTGCTAACAGAAGCAGCAAGATTTGCCGATGCCGATGTTGGGCAAATGGCAAGACAAATTACAGAGATTCGCTCAATGCTGACGCAAGGTGAAGCGACTCAATCAAGAGATGCAAATCTTCCAAACTTCACACCAAGGGAAGCGAGTGTTCTCCAACTTGTTGCGGAAGGTCTGATGAATAAGGAAATTGCTAGAAAGCTAGAAACTTCTATTCGTAATGTTGAAAAATATGTAAGTCGATTATTTATAAAAACAGAGACCTCAAGTCGCACCGAGCTAGTGAGGTATGCACTCGAGAATCATCTTGTAACATAAGTCTATTGAACCCAAAAAAAAGCTTTAAGGGGACTAATTGGATTCCAGCTAATTTAAATGATGGTTGGATATATAATGATGAAATTAAAAACTCTAATCATTTGCAAAGTGTCTTAGAATTTCTAGCTTCAAAATACA
>CAJWIZ010000141.1 GCA_913041805.1 uncultured Prochlorococcus sp. | reverse complement strand
CAATGTAGGCCTTTTCATAGATTGTTTTAACTTTCTTAGTTGCTTCACTTTGTATGTCTAATGAAGCATGGATTGAAATGTTTCAAGACAACTAGTCAATTTGATTTTTTTAGGCTTCTTGAAGTTGTCGCAATTGCATCTCTGTATATGCAAAGAATGCTTCTGACCGCTTTCTAATGATGTAGTCATTTGATGATTAAGTAACTCTTCGTTTCAGCCAGAGGCTTTGAGACTTGATGATTTGGAACTAATTTCCTCCTTGATTGCTCATTAAAGCAAGTCTGGGAAAGGGGTTTAGCAGAATGGTCTGGATGGTGCCCTTATTCTTTAGCCTTTATATAAAAATGCTGTTATGCGAAGAAGTGCGTAGATTCAACCTCTTATTGAACAAGGGCAGTGCCAAAGGGCAATGAGCTGTGGAGCAAAGTTCAAGAAGCCCTTCAGCAAAATTTAAGTAAACCAACTTTTGAAACATGGATTAGACCGGCTCGATGCAGTGATTTTTCTGATGGTGAACTAACTCTGCTTGCACCTAATAGTTTTTCAAGTGATTGGTTGCGTAAAAATTATGCTCAGACTATTGAAGAGGTCGCTGGACATATAAACGGCCAACCAGTTCGAGTAACTGTGAAAACACTGGAGGAGGAGCATTCACAAAAGACAACTGCTGCTTCAAGTGTCTTGGCGGCATCTTCCCCTTCTCCTCCACCTAAAGCTTCAGCAGCTTCGTTGCATGGTCCAAAAAGAGTCCTTCCAGGTTTGAATTTGAGATATGTTTTTAACAAATTTGTAGTTGGACCGAATAGTCGTATGGCTCATGCAGCAGCTTTAGCAGTGGCTGAAGCTCCTGGGCGTGAATTTAATCCACTGTTTATTTGCGGAGGTGTTGGCCTTGGAAAGACGCATCTTATGCAAGCTATTGGCCATTACCGCTTGGAAATTGACCCTTCTGCAAAGGTTTTTTATGTATCAACAGAGACTTTCACGAATGACCTTATTCTTGCGATTAGGAAAGACGGTATGCAGGCATTCCGGGATCGTTATAGAGCTGCTGATTTGATTCTTGTTGATGATATTCAGTTCATTGAAGGTAAGGAATATACCCAAGAAGAGTTTTTTCATACCTTTAATGCTTTACATGAAGCCGGAAGGCAAATTGTTATTGCTAGTGATAGACCTCCTAGTCAGATTCCACGTCTTCAAGAAAGATTGATTTCTAGATTTTCAATGGGATTAATTGCTGATATTCAGGCGCCGGATTTGGAAACCAGGATGGCGATTTTACAAAAGAAGGCTGAACTGGAACGGATGAGGCTTCCTAGAGAGCTGATTCAATTTATAGCTGGTCGATTTACTTCGAATATACGAGAACTGGAAGGTGCACTTACTAGGGCCGTGGCGTTTGCTTCTATTACGGGTCTTCCGATGACGGTTGAGTCTGTTGCACCAATGCTTGACCCCAATGGTCAAGGTGTTGAAGTGACGCCTCAACAAGTAATGGAAAAGGTATCGGAGGTTTTTGAAGTTACGCCTGAGGAGATGTGTAGCACAAGTAGACGACGCCCAGTTAGTCAAGCTCGACAAGTTGGCATGTACTTGATGCGACATGGTACTGACCTGAGTTTGCCAAGGATTGGGGAGGCCTTTGGGGGAAAAGATCACACAACTGTTATGTACGCTATAGAACAAGTTGACAAGAAACTTTCAAGTGACCCGCAAATAGCTAGTCAAGTTCAGCGAGTTAGAGACTTGTTGCAAATTGATTCTCGTAAGAGACGTTAGCTCTTGAATCGACAACGAAAAGTATGCGTGACAAATAACAGGTTAGTATAGTTACTTTGGGACATTAAACCTACCAGTTTATTTTGGAAGTTCGGTTGATTATTGCTTAGAGGTTTTGTAGAAAAGGCTCAGGATTTTGATCGAAACGGCTTTTAGTTCCTATTGAGGGACCTTGTTGGGAGCTGTCCATTTGCGCAGTTTGTTCAATGGCTTGTCGGAATTTTCTGGCTGCTAGTAGTGGCATATCTCTAGGAACTGAGATGCGATCTTTTAAATAACGTAATCCAGACGCACTTCCTTTGTTTGGAGAACAAATTTGACCTTTGATTAATAAAGTAAGTGCAGCTCTCAAGGGTTGGTCAAAAAGTTCTGCCCCTAGAGGGTTTACTTCTAGAAGACTTTCTCGATGCTTGAGAACTCTTGATAATGCGATTAATTCCGGACTGTAACTCCCGTCTTGTTTTGGCTGGGAAAAGGAAGTTTCCATCTCCCCAAGACCTTCTCCTGAATCAACAGAGTTTGAAAATTGTTTTTGCGTTTGATTTCTATTGAAGTAACAGCCTCCCATCTGGGGTGGTAAATCATGTGCATGAGTATGAAAATCTCCTTGTGTTCCTCTATAGACCTCAAGATTTTCTAATGCTGTGAACCATCTATTGATTAATGGATGTTGGTCACGAAGGTTGAAACCTTTGTAATAAGCAAGAGATGCATTCATTCTTTCTAAATAAGGAATAAAAATCACATCACAGCTTCCTGGTATTGAGTTTCCAGATTCATTGAAAACAGCATCAAGCCAAGGACTTTTATCAGTAAAAGAATTTTCCATCTGTTGAGCAAATACTTGAAACTGTTCTCTTTTTGAATTTTCTTGACTATTAATTAGAGATGGTCTACAGAGCCATAGGCACCAGGCTCTGAACAACATTCTTTCAAGATTTCTTAACTTAAGGGCCTTTGTTGCTTCTAATGGTGTTCCTAAAGGCCCAAAACTTTTCTCAAGAGACAATA
>CAJWIZ010000140.1 GCA_913041805.1 uncultured Prochlorococcus sp. | reverse complement strand
AACAAAACCTTTACTTAATTCATGGAATAAGACTTGCTAATGTCAACAAGATAATAATAATAAATGCCCTACGAAAGAGCCCTCCTTAAACTCAGCGGCGAAGCACTGATGGGTCAAAAGCCTTATGGGATTGATCCAGAGATAGTGCAATCTATTGCTTCTGACGTTTCTAAGGTTGTAGCTAATGGAACGCAACTTGCCATTGTTGTAGGTGGTGGAAATATTTTTAGAGGCCTCAAAGGTTCTGCTGCAGGCATGGATCGAGCAACCGCTGACTACGTCGGCATGTTGGCAACAATTATGAATGCAATCACTCTGCAGGACGGTCTTGAGAGAGCAGGAATAGCCACTCGAGTTCAAACTGCAATAGAGATGAAAGAAGTTGCCGAGCCTTATATCCGAAGAAGAGCAATTCGCCACCTGGAAAAAGGACGAGTAGTCGTCTTTGGTGGTGGTTGCGGGACACCTTTTTTTACTACAGATACAACAGCAGCCCTAAGAGCCGCTGAAATCAACGCAGATGTAGTTTTTAAAGCCACAAAAGTTGATGGAGTTTATGACCAAGACCCTCAACGTCATCCCAATGCAGTGCGCTTCCAAAATCTCACCTATCAAGAAGTCCTTAGTCGTGAAATTGCCGTAATGGATAGCACCGCAATTGCGCTTTGCAAAGATAACGACATTCCAATAATTGTCTTTAATCTATTTGAACCTGGCAATATCAGCAAAGCTGTGGCGGGCGAATCCGTAGGCTCCCGTATTGGCAATCCTAGCTAAACAAAATCTTTAGCCAGATCAATCCCTCGTCTTTCCTTCTTTTAGCTCATGTCGAACAAAGAAATCGAATCAAGCATGCGCAAGTCTGTAGAGGCAGTACAACGCAATTTCAATACTATCCGAACAGGAAGAGCAAATCCTTCACTCTTAGATCGCATTACTGTTGAGTATTACGGTGCCGACTCCCCTCTTAAATCACTTGCGACAATATCTACACCTGACTCTCAAACAATTGCCATACAACCTTTTGATTTAGGTTCTCTTGCTCTAATAGAGAAAGCAATTGCCACAAGCGACTTAGGTTTCACTCCTAACAATGACGGCAAAGTGATTCGAATAAATGTTCCTCCATTAACGGAAGAACGCCGGAAAGAATTCTGTAAGATCGCATCAAAATATGCAGAAGAGGGGAAAGTGTCTCTTAGAAATATCAGACGAGATGCAATTGAGAAAATAAAAAAGCAAGAAAAAGCAGCTGAAATATCAGAAGATCAAAGTAGAGATGAACAAGAAAATGTACAGAAACAAACGAACAAATTTATTACTGAAATAGATAAGCATCTTCAAGAAAAAGAATCTGAAATTCTCAAAGTGTGAAAATTAAAGATGTACTAATCATTGGAGCAGGAGCAGCTGGGGCTACTGCAGCATTTCACCTTGCAAAAGCTGGTAAAACAGTAACCCTGCTTGAAATGAGTTCAAAAGAACTGCTGAAACCTTGTGGAGGGGGTATGGCTGCAGCTGTTCAACAATGGTTCCCTTTTGATTTAATGCCTGCAGTCGATGAAGTAATAAACAGAGTAGATTTTAGTTGGAATCTTTCTGATCCAGTAATAGCAGAACTACCAGGTTCTTCACCTTTTTGGATCGTACGCAGAGAAAAACTTGATGCTTATATTGCGACTAAAGCCATTGAAGCTGGAGCTGAAATATTGAGGCCTTTCAGAGTAACAAGAGTGGAAAAGCAAGAAGGTTATTGGCAAGTTGCTAACGACAGTGGAGAAAAGTTGACGGCCAAGGCAGTTGTAATAGCAGATGGATCAAATTCACCATGGCCCAAGAAGTTTGGAATAGGTCCGAGTCAACAACATTACGCATTCACAACCTCCGTACGACTAGAAAGAAGAGGTTCCCTCAGCAAAAGTACGGCTAAATTTGAATTTGGATTAGTCAAGCATGGTTTTGCATGGGCTTTTCCTCTCGCAGGAGGAATAAATATAGGAATAGGTAGTTTTATTGGCCAACATGTCACGGACAGGAAGGTGGTACTAGAGCAGCTCCTCCCAGCCCTAGGGTTCGACCCTAAAGAAGGAATACGAACAGATGGGCTTTTAAGAGTTTGGAATGGTCACCATTCCCTTAATACCGATAGTCTGATCGCAGTCGGTGATGCCGCATCACTTTGCGATCCATTCCTCGCTGAAGGGTTGAGACCCGCATTATTAAGCGGTTACGAAGCTGCATCTAGCCTTAATAGTTGGTTAGAAGGAGACAAGAAAGATTTAAATGACTACACAAAAACAATGAAAAGTAAATGGGGTGACTCTATGGCATGGGGCAGGAGAATATCTCAGGTCTTCTACCGCTTCCCAAAAGTCGGCTACCAGCTAGGAATCAAAAGGCCAACAGCTCCGCAACGAATTGCTGAGATCCTCTCAGGGAAGATGGGATATGGTGATATCGCCACTCGAGTAATCAGAAGACTTCTTTTCAGTGCTGATAGATAATATTTACTAGTTTATCCTAATTTAATCTGAAATTGTGGAAAAACAAAAGGCCTGGGTTTGGTTCAAAGGGGGGCTCACAGGAGGGAAATGGGTCTCTGGATTTATCGCGACAAGTGATGAAAAAGAAGGGATAATAATAGAAAGAACAGATTTTGTACGATGCAGAGTTCCAGAATGGCGTGTACAGTTTAAAGAGCCTGAAGATGAGCATAAAGGTCCTCAAATACCAAAAAATCCTACCTGGAAATATCTCTAGACAAAGAAATATAATTAAGATTAAACTTCCAAATTCCTCAAATAAAATTATAAAT
>CAJWIZ010000139.1 GCA_913041805.1 uncultured Prochlorococcus sp. | reverse complement strand
AATAAAAATTTTTCAGAACTTTTTGAAATTTGATCAAACTCTTTTTTAGTGAAGTCTGCCTGCTCCCATTCAAATTGTGGCCAAAAATTTAAACATGCTTGATAAAGCTTTTGGTCAAGATTTTTTCGAGGTATAGAGTTGGTGGCTGCTTTTGGTGCCTTAGTTTTAAAGAGATCGAGCCAAAGTTTTTTTGGTGGATTCAGAACTATCTCTCCATGTTGTAGGAGGTTCCCCTTGTCCCAGAATTGCGCACTTCCTATTCGCTTGATGCCTTCTGGATCGACTAGGTCAGATAAAGTTGAGGTTGCAAAACAATTTCCTTCCTCTTGGCTGGATGATTGAACCCCGAACTTTAAGTTTAGCCCTAAGCTAGAAAAACCTTTTATCAACCATTGACTTGCTTGGTAATAAGCTTCATGCTTTTTCCTTGGAGGAGATAACCAAACCAGTGAATAAGTAAGTCCCCCACTATGTAGTACAGCTTTGCCACCGGAAGGACGCCTGACTATTTGAAGTTTTCTCTCTCTTACAAGTTCTAGCCAATGTCGAGGAAGAATTTTTTGATTTTTTCCAATAGATAGCCAACAACCTTCCCAAGTATAGAACCTCAATGCGAATGAAATATTGGATTGCATTCTGGTTTTTTCCAGCATCATTAAATCCATGGCCATTTGCATAGAGCCTGGCATATCTCTTTTGGGAAATAACAGGGCTTTTTGATTGATTAACATGGAAAGGATCTTATTGAAATATTCAATTTCAACTATCTATGGCTAATTATAATATTGGCTTTCTAAAAAATTTCTATTGATTAGTAGGAAAAATTTGACTTTATTCAACGCATTAGAGACTCCATTATAAAAAGATTATATGTTTGCATAGAGTTATGAGTTTTTCATGGGAAAACTTGCTAAACATTTCCAATTTTTGAATTCATACGATCACTCATATTTGTTTTTCATTATGGCCCATTCATTTAATGATTTTTAACGATGCATTGCTTTGATCAACTTTTAATGAACTAGTTCGTCCCTTTTTCTCTGCTGCTGTTGTGACAGCCTTTTTCAAAAGCTGGCCATTTACCCACATTTGAGTTGAGAATGCATATGTAATTGAAGTTCGCCCTATGGAGCTCACTCCCACTCTTGATCTTGCAGGCCTCTGCTTAGTGGTTGTTATTCATTCTGGAGTTCTTGCACTCCGTCTTGGTATAACACTTGCGAAGGCTTGATATAGCCATCAAGGGCTTGGCAGTGAGGGCTCTTTGCGGTACAAGCGGGTAAGTTAATCCTTAATTGGCTGTTTTGATCCCTCTCCTGGCTGAAACCAGGCCAAAATATCGGAGAAGACCACGGTCTCGTAACCCAAAAGATAAGCTTGCTTCTTCAAGAAAGAAAAGAGTAGATGCTGCAACTTTGGCATCAACTTTGCAGTTGCAAGAGCAACAGCGTGAATTGATATATAGCGTTATCGCGCTTGCTATGAAATTAGGACTTTTATTAATAGGAACTGCTAGCCTGTTCAAATTGGCTCTTGCATCTAATCAGAGGTTGAATAGTTATACAGAGCTTTCCTCAGTCTTAAATAATGAGTCGGTAAAGCTAAATAGACTTCAGTCCCGTTTTGATCGTTTTTTTACTATTGGTGGTGATAGGCGATTAATGGATGAAAATGATCAATGGATCGCACCTAATCGCATCAGAGTCATTTGGCGTTGAATTTGTTTTTTAATTACACGCTAATCTGATTTTTGTTGTCGTTCGGTGATTGAAAAATCATTGGATTAACCCTTTAAGATGGCTCCTACACAAGCAGCTCCAGGTACCGTTCTTATTACAGGAACCACTTCTGGAGTGGGTTTGTATGCAACTAAAGCATTGGTAGATAGAGGTTGGAGGGTAATTACTGCAAACAGAAACCCATTAAGGGCTGAAGCGGCAGCTGCAAAGCTTGGATTGCCAACAGGAAGATCACGTCAGTTAAAACATTTGTTGATGGATTTAGGGGATTTGGAGAGTGTTAAGGATGGCGTCAATGCTCTTTTTGCCACTTTGGATGGGCCTCTGGATGCATTGGTTTGCAATGCAGCTGTTTATTTGCCCCGATTGTCTAAGCCGCAGCGTTCTGCTCAGGGATATGAAATCTCTATGGCTACAAATCATTTTGGCCATTTCTTATTGATTCAATTGCTTCTAGAAAGTCTTAGTTGCTCCAGTCGCCCTGTTTGGCTTGGGCGATCTTGGGGGCAAGAACCTCCTCGAATGGTGATGCTTGGGACAGTGACTGCTAATTACAAGGAGCTCGGCGGCAAAATACCTATACCTGCTCCTGCTGATTTAGGAGATCTTTCTGGTTTAGAGCAAGGCTTTCGTGATCCAATAAGCATGGCAAATGGCAAAAGATTTAAGCCTGGGAAGGCTTACAAGGACAGCAAGCTTTGCAATATGATTACTACCCAGGAATTGCACAAACGATATAAAGACTCACCGATAATATTTAGTTCTCTATATCCTGGTTGTGTAGCAAACACAAGACTTTTTCGAAATACCCCTAAGCTTTTTCAATTGCTTTTTCCGTGGTTCCAAAAATTAATTACAGGTGGATTTGTGAGCCAGCAACTTGCTGGTCAAAGAGTTGCACAAGTTGTTGCAGATCCTGAATTTGGAATTTCAGGAGTCCATTGGAGTTGGGGAAATCGTCAGAGAAAAAATAAACAACAATTCTCTCAGGAACTTTCAGATCGAGTTACTGATCCAAATACATCTAAAAAAGTATGGGATTTGACAATGCAAATAGTTGGATTGGAGTAATAATTGAACTTACCTTTACACTCTC
>CAJWIZ010000138.1 GCA_913041805.1 uncultured Prochlorococcus sp. | reverse complement strand
TGCTGCTCTGTAATGACCAATATTTGTCATGCATGATCCTATAAAAACTTCTTCGATTGTTTCACCAGCCACTTCACTAAGTAGTTTGACATTATCTGGATCATTCGGGCAAGCGAGAACTGGCTCAGTTAATTCATCAAGGTTGATTTCGATAGTTTCTGCATATATTGCATTGGAATCTGCACTTATTAATTCTGGAGAAGCCAGCCAAGATTCCATTGCTTTGATTCTTCGTTCTAGCGTTCGAGAATCTTGGTATCCTCGCGTAATCATATTTTGTAGAAGTGCAATATTGCTTTGGAGATATTCAGAAACTGTTTCTTCCGAGAGTTTTATTGTGCATCCAGCGCATGATCTTTCCGCACTTGCATCAGTGAGCTCAAATGCTTGCTCTAGCTTGAGATCCGGCAAACCCTCAATTTCCATAATTTTTCCATTAAAGACATTTTTTTTATTGGTTTTTTCAACGGTTAATAGGCCTTTTTGTATTGCTACCCATGGGATGGCATTTACAACATCCCTAAGTGTTATCCCTGGTTGTAATGAGCCTGTAAAGCGGACTAATACAGATTCAGGCATATCTAATGGCATGGCTCCAATTGCTGCCGCAAATGCAACTACTCCTGAACCTCCTGGGAATGAAATGCCTAATGGGAATCGTGTATGACTATCTCCACCCGTACCAACTGTGTCTGGTAGCAGCATGCGATTTAACCAACTATGAATAATTCCATCTCCTGGTCGAAGTGCTACTCCTCCTCTTTCTGAGAAAAAATCAGGTAATTCTTTGTGAGTTTTTAGATCAATAGGTTTTGGATATGCAGCTGTGTGACAAAAGCTTTGCATCACTAAGTCAGCTGAAAAACCCAGGCATGCCAGCTCTTTCATCTCATCGCGCGTCATCGGACCGGTTGTGTCTTGACTTCCTACTGTTGTTATCACTGGCTCACAGTTTGTTTCTGGCCTGATGCCTATTAGTCCACAGGCTCGGCCAACTATTTTTTGGGCTTGTGTGAAGCCAGAATTAGAATCTTTTGGCTTGCCTGGACGAATAAATAATTCTGAAGGTTTTAATCCAAGTTTGATTCTTACTTTGTCAGTTAATGCTCTACCTATCATCAGAGGTATTCGGCCACCAGCTCTTATTTCATCGCCAATTGTTGTAGGCTTTAGGTTGAATTCTGCTATGACTTGATTTTTATTTAAGTCATTAACCCCTCTTGTAATAACTCCTTTATATGGATGAATAGTAATAACATCGCCTGTTTTCAATGTACTAACATCACATTCAATAGGCAGTGCACCTGAATCTTCTGCTGTATTAAAAAAGATTGGTGCAATTTTTCCACCTAGGATTACACCACCTGCACGTTTATTCGGTACATAAGGAATATCTTCTCCTGTATGCCATAGGACTGAATTTATAGCTGATTTACGTGAACTCCCTGTTCCAACTACATCACCTACATAACTAACTGGATACCCTTTGGACTTTAATTCTTCAATAGTTTTGAGTCCATTTGGTTCTCGATTCTCTAGCATTGCTAGTGCATGAAGAGGTATATCTGGTCTTGTAGTTGCGTGAGTTGCAGGTGATAAATCATCGGTATTTGTTTCGCCTTCAACTTTGAAGACAATTACAGTTATTTCATTTGCAAGAGGTTTTTTTGATGTAAACCATTCTCCATTGGACCAACTATCTACTACTTTTTTTGCGAAAAGATTGTTTTTCGCAAGTTCTAAAACATCATTCACTGAGTCATAAACCAAAAGAGTTTGACTCAGTCCATGTGCGGCACAGTCGGCAAGAATTTCATTTTTATTTTCAAGAATTTCAATTAAAGCAGAAACGTTGTAGCCACCAACCATTGTTCCCAGAAGTTTTGTTGCTTCTAGAGGACTAATTATTGGGCTGACTACTTGTCCATGGGCTACTGAACTCAGCCAGGTTGCTTTGACATATGCTGCTTCGTCCACTCCTGGGGGGACTCTATGCATCAGCAAATATTGAAGTTCTTGGGACTCTGTTGCCGACGGATTTTCAAGTAATTTTGTTATCGCTTGTGTTTGCTCTGCATTTAATGGCAGAGCTGGGATGCCTTGGGCTTCTCGATCTGCAGCAAGCTGACGGTATGCACTAAGCATTCTGGCAACTCCTTAATGGTTGGAAAGAATTCTCAACTGCTCTTTCCTACTTTCCCATGCTGAGGGAAGATCAGTGATGAAATATAAGTTCTTTATGCGTGGACTTTGTTATTTCCTTAGTCTTAGTTAATTATGAATCTGGTATGAGATGACCACCACATCTGATCTACATGTGGTGGAAACTAGGCCATTGGTTCCACCAGGATTGCTGCATCAAGATTTTCCTACTGATTTTGATGCAACTAACACAGTTGCTCTTGCAAGAAAAAGGATTCAATCAATTCTCAGGGGGCAAGATTCCCGCTTATTGGTGATTGTTGGTCCTTGCTCGGTCCATGACATAAATGCAGCAAAAGAGTATGCAACTCAGTTAAAGCTTTTGCGAGAACGCTTCTCAGACTGCCTTGAGGTGGTTATGCGTGTTTATTTTGAAAAACCTCGGACTACAGTTGGATGGAAAGGCCTGATCAATGATCCACATCTTGATGGTTCATATGACATTAATACTGGCTTAAGGCTTGCTCGATCATTGTTGTTGGACTTGGCTAGGGAGGGTATGCCAACGGCTACTGAATTGTTAGATCCAGTTGTTCCTCAGTACATTGCGGATTTAATTAGTTGGACAGCGATTGGAGCAAGAACAACTGAAAGTCAGACTCATCGAGAAATGGCTTCTGGATTATCTATGCCAATTGGATATAAAAATGGA
>CAJWIZ010000137.1 GCA_913041805.1 uncultured Prochlorococcus sp. | reverse complement strand
TGTAGCCATGTCCCATAGCCACATAGATTCTCTATTACATGCCCAAATGTATGTCCATAATTGAGTATGGCTCTTATTCCACTTTCATGTTCATCAAGGGCTACAATTTTTGCTTTAGATGAACATGAACGAACTATTATCTCATCTAACATTTGATTACTTATAGCTGTTAGATTTTTTAAATCATCACATTTTTCGAGGAGTTTAAAAAGAACTGAATCACCTATTACTCCATATTTGATTACCTCTGCCATACCTGCACGGAACTCTCTCTCCGGAAGAGTTTGCAGGGTTGATGGGTCTATTAAAACTAATTTAGGTTGGTGGAAAGCTCCTATTAGGTTTTTGCCTTCCTTATGATTAACACCTGTCTTGCCCCCTATTGCTGCATCTACCATGGCCAGCAAGGTTGTAGGAACTTGAACAACTGAAACTCCCCTTAGCCATGTAGCAGCAGCAAACCCTGTCATGTCTCCTACGACTCCTCCTCCTAATGCAATCATTAGCGAACCTCTTTCCAGTTTCGCTGAGTAGGCCGCATCGTGAATAAGAGCAATACTTTCAGGAGTCTTTTGATCTTCACCGGCTTCAATGGTTAGTAGATTGGCCTCGAAGCCATTTTTAGTAAGGCTTTCCAAGAATATTTCGCTATATGGGACAGCGACATCTTTATTGGTAACTACAAGAATTTTGGTTCCGCTTCCAATTCCTGCTTTTAGTAGCTCATATCCAATAGTTTGAATACCGTCTCTACCGATGACGATTTCATACGGATCCTGGATCAGCTTGACTGGAATACGTTTGGTTGTTTGATGAACAACTTCCAATATTTGAGTGCAATTCAATTCATATTATTTTGCTTAGTTCAAAGACACATCTTTAAGTTGCTTCACTTCATTGCAAGCAACAGATTGCTAAGTTGAATTCTGTGACTGGAGAGGCTCGATTTGCTTTATTAAGACTGTTGCATGAGTTTTCCTTTGATAATTCAAGTTCGAGAGATTAATGATATGTGCTTTGTGTTGCAGATTTTGCAATAAATTTGACCCTATGAGCTGTCAAGCTTGAATTGTTGAATGCCAATGAGCTTCATATGAGAGATGCGCCAGTCTCTGGAGATGAAAGGCCTCACTCCGTAGTTGGAGTTGTTGGAGGTGGGCAGTTGGCCCAAATGTTGGTTGATGCTGCTACAAAGCGAGAGGTTGTAATCATTGTTCAAACGGGATCTATGGATGATCCAGCGGCATCAAGAGCTGCTCATCTTGTCAAATCGAAGACAAATGATATTTCTGGTACAAGAAAACTTGCAGAAAAATGTGATTCTTTGACCTTTGAGAATGAGTGGGTTGATGTTGATGCTTTGGCTCAGCTTGAAAAGGATGGAGCTCGTTTTGTTCCTTCACTGGCAGCTTTAGGGCCACTAGTTAATAAGCTTTCACAACGTCAACTTTTAGATGATCTTGACATCCCTGGCCCTGAGTGGATTCATCTTTCGTCGAAAGAACTTAGTCATTCCAAACTTCCTGTCGGATGGAATTTCCCTTTGATGGCTAAATCTGCTCGAGGTGGATATGACGGTAAAGGCACAAGAGTGATAAAAGATTTTGAGGACCTTCGTCAGCTTTTTAAGGAAGTTGATCCTAATGATTGGTTGCTTGAAAGATGGGTTTCATATGAGATGGAGTTGGCTTTAGTTGCGAGTAGAGATCTTCATGGTCGTGTTAGGGCATTTCCTATAGCTCAAACCAATCAATGTCATCAAGTATGTGATTGGGTAATTGCTCCTGCTGAAGTAAGCCATTCAGTGAAGGCAATGGCGTTTAATATTGCTGCTTCTTTATTGACGGAATTGGACTATGTAGGCGTCATAGCTATTGAATTCTTCTATGGCAGTAAAGGTTTGCTTGTTAATGAAGTTGCTCCTCGTACACATAATTCAGCTCACTTTTCAATCGAGGCTTGTAGTAGTAGTCAATTTGATCAGCAAATTTGTATAGCTGCGGGGTTGCCAGTATCTGACCCTGACATGATTGTGCCTGGTGCTCTAATGGTCAATTTGCTCGGATTACAGGAAGGGTTGGCTTCTTCATTAGAGGATCGACTTTCGAAGTTAAAGAGAATTAATGGTGTTCATCTTCATTGGTATCAAAAAGGTAAAGAGATCCCTGGAAGGAAACTAGGACATGTAACTCTCCTTCTTTATGCAGAAGATGCTGAGTTACGAAAGAAGGAAGCTTTAGAAGGCTTGAAAAATATTCGTTCAATCTGGCCAAATATTTGGGCTGAGAGGGTTTAAATTAAGCAAGAACTACTTTGTTGGTGAAAGCCTTTTCTAGTGCTCTGATCTGACTCTCTTTCGACTTGGGGAGACTGTCGTGAATGTAACGTATACCGACCTTGTAGTCGGAAACGAAGCCTCACTTTGAATCCCCTTCTGGTAATTCCAGGTCGAACGCTGGGGCTCGCACGGCACGGTGGTTCAGTATCCGATAAGTGACTGCGGCACAAGGGTTTTACCCGTCGCAGTCATGGATGCTCAATGGGGGTGTATGACCAAGGTGTATGACCACATTGTATGTCCAAATGTATGACCAGATTCAACATTGCGTAATCGTTGGTTGTACTACTGATGATTGGACCCGGTATTGGGGGTAAAACGATTTGAAGCACGTATAAAACATTCTCGAATAAATCTGATATTTTTTCTGGCTTTTAGGAGGTTGTTCTGTTGCTATATACAACTGGTTCACTGTTCATTAGCCAGTAGTTAATTTCGCTCATTTGCTTGGTATAACTAGAGTCTGGAGGATTAGAGTAAAATTAGAGTAACTTCAGCTGGAAACAAAGGTTATCAAGCTG
>CAJWIZ010000136.1 GCA_913041805.1 uncultured Prochlorococcus sp. | reverse complement strand
TTACCTTTACGGGAGAGAACTTTGATAAGGCTAAGTATCTCGGAATTCCGTCCAATGACAGGATCTAATTGCCCTGCCTTAGCAGCAGAGGTTAGATCTATTCCATAAGATTCAAGTGCTTTTGGTTCTTCCTGGAGTTGAGATTGTTTTTGTTCAACTTGAGATGAATTCTCCTCATTTGTGATTGTTGATCTTAAGTCATTATTTTGATAATCGAATTTCTTTTCTCTTGTTTTAGATAGTGATTTTGAGGATTCATAAGTTTTCGATGATTCTTTTGATTTACGTTTTACAGGTGCTGGAGAACGTTGTAATTCAGCTTCAAGTTTTTCACTTGGTAAGCCAAGCTCTTCAAAAATTGGTGCGCCTACTCGTTGATCTCGGCCAATGGCCATAAGCAAGTGGGAGACCTCGATAAGTTTGGATCCCCACCGGACACGAAATTGGTCAGCATTTTCAAGAAGTTCTTCAAGATCTTCACCAATAATTAGATTCTCCCCTCTTGACATCGGTTGGTCAGCTAAAAAATTTTCTAAACGATCAATTAACCCAGACTGATGGATGGGCAGAGTATCAACGAAATCTTTATATGTTCTATCAGTAAAAAGAGTTTGAAGAAGATGTTCTACATCTAAATGTCCATGTCTCCATCTTCTAGCCGCATCTTGACTGGCCAGTAACAAATTCCATGAATCGTCGCTGAAACGATCAGGATCAGTAGTGAGGCTCCCTTGCATAGATTTATTGCTGAGGGTCTCGGAAGACATAGGGGTTACTTCGCATTATTGCTAGAGCCCATTTCAATAAGCTCTACTTTGTAGCCATCTGGGTCTTCAACAAAAGCAATCACAGTTGAGCCATGTTTCATGGGCCCTGGCTCCCTTGTAACAAGACCGCCATTTTGTTTGATGGCTTTACAAGTGGCATAAATATCTTCCACACCCAATGCAATGTGCCCATAACCTTCTCCGCATTCGTAGTGTGTTATGTCCCAATTGTGAGTGAGTTCCAAGACACTATTCTCGCTCTCTTTGCCATAGCCAACAAAAGCGAGTGTGAAGCGGCCTGAAGGATACTCTTTGTGCCGCAATAACTTCATCCCGAGAACTTCGATATAAAACCTTAGAGATTTGTCTAAATCTCCAACTCTGAGCATCGTATGAAGAATTCGCATTTTCTGAAGATTTGGAATCACATATGGTTGATTGTGCGGGCAGATTGTTTTTGCATGACCTGCTGAAATAGCAGGAGTGCAAGACAACTCAAAGCCAACTTATGGGGAGACCCATAGGATTTAATAACCTTAGAGAGAGAACGTGATCGATTCTTTAGACCTCGTCATCGATACCATTGTTGCCAGGGAAGTACTTGATTCTCGTGGCAATCCAACGGTTGAGGCAGAAGTTTTGCTTGAAGGTGGTGCAATAGGTCGTTCAATTGTTCCTAGTGGTGCCAGTACTGGTGCTCATGAAGCTCATGAGATGAGAGATGGGGGGATTAGATACATGGGAAAGGGTGTGACAAAAGCAGTTGAGCATGTTGAAGAGCGTATAGCGCCATCTCTTTGTGGATTGTCAGCACTTGACCAGGCAACGATTGACTCGACAATGCTTGAGCTAGATGGCAGCTCTAATAAATCTCTCTTAGGTGCGAACTCCATACTCGCTGTGAGCCTTGCGACGGCCAGAGCTGCCTCTAACGGACTTGGATTGCCTTTATATCGGTACTTGGGAGGCCCAATGGCTTCTCTGTTGCCTGTGCCATTGATGAATGTGATTAATGGTGGTGCTCATGCTGCTAATAATCTTGACTTTCAGGAGTTTATGCTTGTTCCTCATGGTGCAAGTAGTTTCCGTGAGGCACTACGCATGGGCGCAGAAGTTTTTCATACGCTTAAGAGCCTCTTAAATGAAAAAGGGCTGTCTACTTCTGTTGGCGATGAAGGCGGCTTTGCTCCCAATCTTGAAAGTAATCAATCGGCTGGGGATTTGCTTGTTCAATCAATAGAAAAGGCTGGATTTAAGCCTGGAGAGCAAATTTCTTTGGCTTTAGATGTTGCCAGTACAGAGTTTTTTCAAGATGGCCTGTATGCGTATGGCGGTGGAAAATATACCAGTGAAGAAATGGTGAAAGAACTGGTTTCATTAGTCAATAGCTTTCCGATTGTGTCTATTGAAGATGGATTAGCTGAAGATGACTGGGAGGGGTGGGCACTACTTACAAAAGAGTTGGGAAAAAATGTTCAGTTAGTTGGCGATGATTTGTTTGTTACCAATACACGTCGACTAAGGCAAGGCATTGAAAAAAATATAGCAAATTCGATTTTGATTAAAGTTAATCAAATAGGATCTTTAACTGAAACAATGGAGGCTATTGATTTGGCTAATCGCTCAGGATATTCAAGTGTTATTAGTCATCGAAGTGGTGAAACTGAAGATACAACTATTGCTGATTTGTCTGTTGCTACTCGTTCTGGCCAGATAAAGACTGGATCATTAAGTAGAAGTGAAAGAGTCGCTAAGTATAATCAATTGCTTCGTATTGAGGATGAATTAGGAAGCCAAGCTATATATGCAGGTAAAGCAGGTTTAGGTCCTAGAGGTAAATAATCTACATTATTATCTAATCGGAGAAATTATTGGGTTGGTATCTTATCTATACGAGATTCACGTTTCATTCTTAGTTGTAACTTTAACCACCCTATACCTATAGGGAAAGCAGCAAATAATGGAACTAATGCAAGCATTGGTCTGTTGCTAGAACCTAATAGTGAGGCGGCTATTCCAAGACAACCAAGCAATATTGATTGCCCCATAGATTGCTGCGCATTAATCATTCGACGTAATTGTCTGTCAGATTCACCCATTCGAATTT
>CAJWIZ010000135.1 GCA_913041805.1 uncultured Prochlorococcus sp. | reverse complement strand
AATAGCTAGTGCCTTTCTTTTTCAGCTAGACGATGAAAAATATGCACAATTAGACTCAACTGATGCTCTACCTGCTGCAAGTGCTATAAAAATACCGATCCTTTTAGTGACACTTAAACTAGTTGATTCAAAGAAATTAGCTTGGAATGAAGAATTACAATTAAAGAAAGAGCTTATAGGAAGTGGTGCTGGATGGATGGCATATCAACCACTAAAGAAACAATTTCCTGTCCATGAAGTGGCCACAGAAATGATCAGAGTCAGTGATAACACAGCTACTAATTTGCTAATTGAAAGAATTGGTGGAATAGAAGTTTTGAATAATCATTTCAAAGCATTAGGCCTGCATTCCACAAGGGTTAGAAATTTGATGCCAGATCTAGCTGGAACCAATACAACAAGTACCCAAGATTTAGTTCGTACAATTACCTTGGTTGATCAGGGAAATGTTCTAAGCCAAAGAACTCGTGATTTATTTAGAGAAGTGATGAGTACATCAATAACCAATCGTCTTCTTCCTGGTGGTTTCTTAAGAGGATTAGGTATCGAGGAGCAAAATATTGATGAAAATCTTCAGATCAAAGGATATCGGATCTACAACAAAACTGGAGATATAGGGATTGCCTATGCGGATGCTGGCCTAATCCAAATGCCTGACAACACAAGAGCAGTAGCAGCCTTTATTGTTAAAGGTCCTTTTAACGACCCACGATCTGCTGAACTTATTAGACAAATGGCAAAGGCTTTAGTTCCTTTCCTAAAACCAAAAATCATTTTCACTCAACCCGAAGGGTAACTTGACTAAGACAGAGAGCTCAGTCAAATCATCTGGCTTAAAGGTTGACCGATAAAGCAGATAATTCCTTGAATTACACAATGCGGTTATATCGGTTTATTAATGAAACCAAAATAAAAAAAACAGATCATCCACATTGATCAGGGTCCAACCACAAAGAAAATTCTTGCCCACCAAGAAGCCAGAATCGACTACTATGACAATGTTTTTGTTTGATTTAAGGGAGCCCTACAAACTGCAAAAACAATTGAAAAGAGATTGCCAATCAAGAATCACCATCATCAGTTTTACAACGGAAACACTTGTCTCCCATGGATCTACAAACTCTTCCTATGAAACAATCCAAAACAACATATAAATTCAGCTCGTGAGTTCACCCAGGAAGCGCAGGGTCTTCCCCTTCACTGCCGTGATAGGTCAGGAAGAGATGAAGCTAGCTTTGCTGCTTAATGTCATCGACCCACGCATCGGTGGGGTAATGATCATGGGAGATCGAGGGACAGGGAAGTCGACAACGATAAGAGCACTTGCAGACTTGCTGCCAGGGATTGATGTCGTTGCTGGAGATCCATACAACAGCTCTCCAATCGATCCAGACCTACAAAGCAGCGAAGTGCGGCAACTTGTGGAGCGTGGAGAGACTCCCAATACTGAAGAGAGGCAAGTCCCAATGGTTGATTTACCTCTAGGTGCCACAGAAGATCGACTATGTGGAACTATTGATATAGAAAAAGCTTTAAGTGATGGAGTTAGAGCTTTTGAACCAGGACTACTCGCAAAAGCCAACCGAGGATTGCTTTATGTAGATGAAGTCAACCTCCTAGATGACCATCTTGTTGATGTACTCCTAGATTCAGCAGCTTCAGGCTGGAACACAGTTGAACGTGAAGGCATTTCAGTAAGACATCCAGCGAGGTTTGTGCTTATTGGTTCAGGGAACCCAGAAGAAGGAGAGCTTCGCCCACAACTACTTGATCGTTTTGGAATGAGTGTGGAAGTTCGAACTGTTCGAGAGGCAGAGCTGAGAGTACAAGTTGTTGATCAACGCACTGCCTTTGATAGTGACCCAGACTCATTTGCAACAGCCAAACAAATTGCTCAAGACGCCCTACAACAGAAAGTAATTGATGCCCAAAATCTCCTCGAAGATGTCAAGCTTGATGATGAATTAAGACTAAGCATCTCAGCAATATGTGGTGAGCTTGATGTAGATGGTTTGAGAGGAGATATTGTTACGAATAGAGCCGCAAGAGCCCTAGCAGCTTTTGAAGGACGTAAAGAAGTTTCTGAGCAAGATGTCGCTCGAGTCATTTCATGCTCACTTAGACATAGACTCCGAAAAGATCCTTTAGAGCAAGTTGATTCAGGCGATCGTGTCATTAAAGCCTTTTGTAAAATCTTTGAAAGGAATGAGAATTTTGAAAACTCTGAATTCGAGCTTTCTGTAACGGAGTAAACTTTTGCGCATACTTGGAATTGATCCAGGCCTAGCAAGGGTTGGTTATGGGCTAATTGATGCAAATAACAAGGAAGTTATAATGCGTGATTGTGGAATTATCCGTACTGATCCCAATCAAATAGAGGGCAATCGAATGGTTGAGATAGCAGGAGATTTACGCCAGTTAATTAGAAAATGGAATCCCAACCTTGCAGTTGTAGAAAAATTCTTTTTCTATCGTTCAAGCACAACAATTAGCGTTGTACAAGCTCGTGGAGTTGTAATAATGACTCTTGCTCGTTTTCATATACCTATTTTGGAATTTCCCCCCATGCAAATCAAGCTTGCGATAGCTGGTTCAGGACATGCTCATAAAGAAGAAGTATTAAATGGTGTAATGCGTGAACTTAATCTAGAAACTCCTCCTCGCCCAGATGATGCATCTGATGCACTTGCAATAGCATTAACTGGCTGGTTTCATCAATAAGTCAATTCAAAACAAATTTTCAACGCATTAACATAGAGAAAAAAATGAAAAATGGAAATTCCAAATCAATATGTCGAATTAATTATAAGAAAACAAGAAGTAAAGTCATCCCTAAAGTAGAGAAATTAATTATTGAAAAAGTGAGCAAAAAAGTAAAATT
>CAJWIZ010000134.1 GCA_913041805.1 uncultured Prochlorococcus sp. | reverse complement strand
TCACTAGGCGTACCAGTCACTATCCTCACAGGATTTCTTGGAGCGGGCAAAACCACACTTCTTAATCATATTCTCACCAATCAAGAGGGTCTTAAAACCGCTGTTCTAGTTAATGAGTTCGGGGAAATTGGTATAGACAATGAGCTGATCGTCTCAACTGGAGAAGACATGATTGAACTAAGTAATGGCTGTATCTGCTGCTCAATTAATGAAGATTTAAAGGCAGCAGTTTATGGACTTCTTGAAAAACCTAATTCAATAGACTATCTAATAGTAGAAACAACAGGTTTAGCAGACCCGCTTCCAGTTGCAATGACCTTTCTGCTGGGAGAAGAAAATAATCAGGAAAGGCAATCCTTAAGGGATCTCACAAGACTTGATTCGATCATCACCCTCATCGATGCTGAAAATTTCAACAATGAACTTCTGAATAGTGATATAGCTAAAGCCCAAATTATTTATGGGGACATCTTGCTACTAAACAAATCTGATTTGGTTTCAGAGAGACGTCTCCACGAAGTGGAAACACAATTAAGAGATATAAAAACCGGTGCGAGAATTTTGCGATCTGTTAAAGGAGCTATTTCTCTACCTTTGTTGATGAGTGTTGGCCTCTTCCAAACTGATCTTATTGAACTTGAGAAAAGCACGAAAATTCCAGATCACTCTGAATGTGATCATGAGCATGGAAAGTGCAACCATCCGCACAAAGATGATTTGGATAAACACATTCATATGCATAATTCCGATCATCATGAAATCGAAGGGTTCACATCTCTATCCTTTGAAAGTGAAAGTCCATTCTCACTAAGGAAGTTCCAATATTTCTTAGACAATCAATTACCTGATGGTGTCTTCCGTGCAAAAGGAATTCTCTGGTTCAACGAAAGTCAACGAAGACATATTTTTCACCTTGCAGGAAAGCGCTTCTCAATTGATGACAGCGATTGGAAAGGCAAAAGAAAAAATCAACTAGTCCTTATTGGGCGCGAGCTTGACCATGCAACACTTCAAAGTCAGCTACAAGCCTGCGTTTCTCATGAAGATACAGGGTTCAGTTAATGCCCTCAAATGTGACTGCAACAAACCAACGTCAAAAAGGTAGCGCACTCCTGCAATGGCAAAGAGGGCGTTCATTCCTAAGTCTCATTGCGGTAATTGTTTGCATTATGGCCCTGGCTCCCCTCGCTGGACTACTAGGAGAAGGGATCCAAGGTTTACTAAGTGGATCAATAAATCTTGGGATTGATGGCCCCAAACAAATCCTCGGTACATTAACTTTACTTATTTCAACGGGTCTACTCAGTGCAATTGTTGGCACCTCTAACGGCTGGTTACTTGCGAATTGCAGATTCCCAGGAAGAAAAGTTCTTAGGATTGCCCAATTATTACCTCTAGCAACTCCTGCATATCTACTCTCTGCAACACTGATAGATCTTGGCAGCATTAATTCAATAAGAATATATGGAATGGGTTGGGGCATTGTGATCATGGGCCTAACAACTTATCCATATGTATTTCTACTAAGCACAGAAAGTTTTACGAAGTGTGGAAGACGTCAACTAGAGGCATGTCGAAGTTTAGGAGTGGGCCCATGGAATAGTTTTAGACGCATTGCTTTGCCTCTTGCACTTCCTGCTATTGGAGCAGGAGTTGCACTAACAAGCATGGAAGTAATGAATGAGTTAGGAGCAGTCCAACTATTAAATATCCCCAGCATCTCTGCAGGCATTGTTGAAAATTGGGTAACAAATGGGAATCCTTCCGGAGCTATTGCCTTAGCCTTTATCGGTCTAGCAATAGTAATGACACTTGTCGGCTATGAGCGTAAGTTGAGAGCTCGCAGTCGTCGATGGACAGAAGGAGTCGCTGGTGGAGAAGCTCCCTCGTGGGAATTAAAAGGATTCAGAGCCTTACTTGCCCAAAGCATTGCTCTTATCCCCCCAGTCTTCACTCTTGGAACTCCTCTTGCATGGGTAGCAATCAATCTTGATCAATTAGGGAGAGGAATTGATCAAGAGCTTCTACTGCTCACAGCAAGAAGTCTTGGACTAGGCATTGCTGCTGCAAGTCTCGCTGTAATAGCAGCTTTATCATTAGCAATAGCAAAGAGATGGAATAAGAGTGGATGGATGAGAAGTCTCACATTTCTTGCTGGCATTGGGTATGCCATACCAGGTGCTGTTCTGGCTTTAGGTCTTTTTTCCTTCGGAGCAGCACCATGGAAATTCACTCCCTTGTTTTTACTCCTTTGGGGCTATAGCGACAGATTTTTAGCAGTTGCCAAAGGTGGGCTAGATGCAGCTTTTGAAAGAATTTCTCCATCGCTTGACGAAGCCGCTACAGGACTTGGATGCAAATGGCAAAATGTTCTAAGGCAGATTCATTTACCACTGCTAAAAGGGCCATTAGGGGTTGGAGCACTACTTGTTTTTGTTGATACATTAAAAGAACTACCTCTTAGCTTTACTTTGAGGCCATTTGACTTTGATACTCTTTCAGTTCGAATTTTTCAATATGCTGGTGATGAAAGAATGCCTGAAGCAATCTTGCCTTCTTTAATAATTCTTTTACTTGGGTTAATAGCATCAATAGCTTTAATTCCCAGCCTGGAATCCAATCAAAAGATTAAAGCATAAAAGAATGAGCAAATAAGATTATTTTTTAAGTCATTGCTCTCTTAATTGAGACACATATGAAAGCAATTAAATCTACCAATGTAGAAACCAAGCGATAACAAAGTAAGGCCGCAATTAAAAAGGGTTCAGGTACATTCGAACCTAAAAGAATCAATATTGAAGCCTCAAAAATACCAATTCCACCAGGTGCCCCAGGAACTACTAAACCAATACACCAAGCCAAAGAAAAAGCAGAGAGCCATTCTAGGAAT
>CAJWIZ010000133.1 GCA_913041805.1 uncultured Prochlorococcus sp. | reverse complement strand
AAGAAATTGTCATTCTTGGCATGAAATTCTTCCTCAGCAAATACTCCAAAGGATGGCGCAGTCTTTTCAGATGGGTCATTTTCTATGTATGGTATTTCATTGGGACTTTGTTGTTAAAAAAGGAGTCGATGCTCACCTTGTAAAGGAAGATATTCTGAGAATACTTGATGATATCAATGCAAAATATCCTGCAGAACATAATGTTGGGCACTTGTATCATGCTGAAGAATCTTTGCAATCATTTTACAAAAAGCTTGATCCAAAAAATAGTTTTAATTGTGGCATTGGTAAAATGTCTAAAAATAAAGATTATGGATAATTATTTGTTACATCACATTTTTATGAACCCTGTTGGTTTGATTCTTTTCATTTCCCCTGTTAGCCCGACAATTGCACTGTAAATATCTTAGAATAGATAAATAAATATTTTGTTAATTAGTATGAGTGCCAATGTAGCAGCTCCAAACGTAGTCAATGTGGCTGATCTTCGCGGTTTAGCAAAGAATCGCTTGCCACAGATGGTTTTTGACTATATCGATAGTGGTGCTGATAGAGAGCAAACTTTGTCGCAAAATTGTAGTGCATTTGATGAAATATATTTTCGTCCTAGATGTGCAGTTGCCACTCCTCTCTGCGATTTATCTATCAAAGTTATTGATCAGGACTTTCAGCTTCCTTTTCTCTTGGCACCAGTAGGAAGTAGCAGGATGTTTTATCCAAAGGGAGAGATAGTCGCATCTCGTGAGGCTGGAATTGCAGGTACTGGTTATACCCTTTCAACCTTGTCTGGCTGCAGGTTAGAGGAGGTGAAAGAAGCTACTAACTTTCCAGCTTGGTATCAACTTTATTTGCTTGGTGGTAAAGAAGTTGCATTAAAGACTATTCAAAGAGCTAAGAATGCAGGCTTTTCGGCAATTGTAGTGACTATTGATACTCCTATTTCAGGCTTGCGGGAGCGTGACGTACGCAATGGCACTAAAGAGTTGCTCTCTATGAATCCATTTTTAATGCTTCCGTATCTATCGCAGATGCTTGTAAAACCTTGTTGGTTGACTCAATGGTTGGGAGATGGTGGATTAATGAGTTTTCCAAATGTTGAGTTAGATGATGGACCTATGGGATATACGGAAATAGGCCCTGCATTAGAGCAATCAGTTGTGACTTGGGATGATTTGGAGTGGATTCGTGAAGCTTGGGGAGGGAAGATTGTGGTTAAAGGTGTTCATATTGGAGATGATGCGAGGAAAGCCGTTGATTTGGGTGTTGATGCGATAGTTGTCTCTAATCACGGTGCTAGACAACTGGATAGTGTTGCACCAACTATTAGAGTCTTGCCAGAAATTGTTGATGCTGTAGATGGGCAGATAGACGTCCTTTTGGATGGAGGAATACGTAGAGGTGGTGATGTTGTAAAAGCTTTATGCTTAGGTGCAAAGGGTGTTTTAATTGGTAGGGCATATGCCTATGGATTGGCGGCCGGTGGTGGTCCTGGAGTAGCACGTGCAATTGAAATTCTTCGTACTGATATTCTTCGCACTATGAAACTTTTAGGATGTGATTCGGTCAATAAATTAGATTCTTCCTATGTTTCAATTCCTGCTCACTGGAAACAATATTAATAGATAAATCACGTCAAAAATAATACGCAAAGGTTCTGCGATGAAGATAATTGTTTTTGATGATGACCCAACAGGTTCTCAAACAGTTCATAGTTGCCCACTCTTATTGAAATGGGATTTGAAAAACTTGATAACTGGATTAAATGATCCTTCCCCCTTAGTTTTTTTGTTGGCAAATACACGTTCTTTAACAGCAGAATCAGCGTCAGAAAGAATTCGTGAAATGTCTAAACTAGTGCGCGAAGCTTTGCAAAGTCAGAGCCTCTTAATGCAAGAAACTATTTTTATTAGCCGAGGCGATTCTACTCTTCGTGGGCATGGAATACTTGAACCTCAAATTATCAATGAAGAATTAGGACCATTTGATGCGACCTTGCATGTGCCAGCTTTTTTTGAAGGCGGAAGAACAACTGTTAATGGTGTTCATTTGCTAAATGGTTGCCCTGTCCATACAACACCCTTTGCTCTAGATAAGACCTTTGGATATTCAACAAGTAATTTGGATGATTGGTTAGAGGAGAAGAGTGAAGGTCAGATTCAGGCGCAGGATGTAGAACGACTGACTCTTCCAATGCTTGATGCTGCTATTGATTCCAAGATAGGAATGGCAAGATTGATTGATTGGCTCTTTGATTTGTCTTGTAATCAACTGGTGGTTGTCGATGCACAAGTTCCTGCTCAGTTAAATGCCTTGGCTGCAGCAATTAGATGTTTATTTGGTAAGAAACGTTTTCTTTTTCGCTCTGCTGCAAGCTTAATAAATAGTTTTGCCAATTTGTCTCCTCAGCTTTTGGTAGAAGGAGAATTCTCCTCATTAAGGCTTAGAGATAAAGAGGGTAATTTCAAGCCAGGATTGGTGACAGTAGGATCTCACATTCCTTTGGCTGATCAACAATTAGAAGTCTTACTTGGACAGTCTTGTTGTGAAGGAATTGAGCTTCCTGTTGATAAGATTTCCCGCGTATTTGCAGGGGAATTACCTAGCGAGATGCTTTTTAATTTAAAAGCTGAATGGATGAATCAGTTGCTTGATTTGTTGAAATGTGGGAAAACTCCCGTTCTATTCTCAAGTCGTGAAGAACTTCAGTTTTCTGTTGTTAATGAAAGACTGAAGTTTGGGAATTCATTAGCAGCATTAATGGCAGAATTGGTTTCCAGTGTAAGTTCTCAATTGGGATATGTTATTAGCAAAGGAGGTATTACTTCTCATTGTCTTATGGAAATTGGATTAAAGCTTGAATCTGTAAGGTTAAAGGGCCAATTGTTACCTGGACTATCTGTTGTATTGGCTAATAATCAT
>CAJWIZ010000132.1 GCA_913041805.1 uncultured Prochlorococcus sp. | reverse complement strand
TTTGGGAGAATAGTTTTAATATTATTAATTTAGCTGATTTTTTTTTCAATTTTCACCGTTGCAGATTGGCATATCAAGGAAAAGACTTTTAATTTCAAAACTTTTGAGCAAATAGTTCGAAATAATGATGATAGTTTTCAATGAATCAGCATCTTTCATCATTGCCTAGATCACTTGTCATTGGTCTTTTACTTCTATGGCTTCTTGCTTGTGCATTGGCAATATTCGGATTGGGTGATTTGCCTTTGAGGGATTTTGATGAAGCGACAGTTGCAAGGGTCTCTTTAGAACTAAGTACTAAGAAAGGAGCTGAACAATTTTTTCCAACTCTTTGGGATGTCAATTACATCAACAAGCCTCCAGGGTTACATTTTCTAATTGCTGGATTTATAAGGCTAACTAGGCATTCAATTGACGAAGTTGGCAAGCTGCCATCTGAGTTTGTAGTTCGTTTAATACCAGCTTTATTGTCAACATTAGTAGTTCCATTGGGAGGTCTGATTCAGTGGCAGTTAAGACCGAAGGAACCTTTTTCCAGCCTTGCCACAGCTGGAATTTTGATGACGCTGTTACCTGTAGCTCGTCATGGAAGGCTGGCAATGCTCGATGGTACGCAATTAAGTGCAATGGCACTTTTGTGGTTGTTGCTTTTATCTTTTGATAAAAGCAATTTGGACAAATTCCGTGCTCTGTTTGCAGGTTTGGTAAGCAGCTTTTTGCTTTTAATGAAGGCCCCTTTTTTAATTCCTGCACTCATAGCAGGAGGGATACCTATTTTTATTGGCCAAAGAGTGAAGAGGTTGCCATTGTTGGCTTTAGGTAGTTTTTTTGGACTTGGACTTTTACCTGGAATTTTGTGGCACATATTGCATGGATTGAAACGAGGCTCAGATGCTCTCTGGCTATGGGGTGGAGATGGGGCTGCAAGGGTGCTTTTTTCTTCCGGAGAAGGAAGTGATCTTGGTTCTCTAGTGCCAATTTTGGAGATTCTGGAAGGAGGTTGGCCTTGGTTAATTCTTTGGCCTTTTGGGCTCGCATGGGCTTGGAAAGAACGACACACACCTTGGGGACAATGGTCTTTAATAACTCAAGTCGTTTTAGCAATTACAATTCTACCTTTAAAAACACAACTTCCTTGGTATAGCCATCCACTTTGGCTGCCGTTTGCTTTGCTTTGTGGCGTACCTTTTGCATGGCTTGTTGAGAAGAAAAAAAATCAAAAGATACCTGCAAAAAATCTTTTAGCTCGAGTTCCTTATTTCTTTATTGCTATTGGATGGTGCCTTTTTTGTTTTGGCATTTTGGGGTTTTTGAAAGTTATTCCTTCAATTAGTCTCTATGCCCAATTTGCGTTTGCGGCAGGGACGGGATGGCTCTTAGGGGGTTGGTTGTTGACTCGCTCATTAAGAGGTAAAAGAATTTTGGGAGCCCTTGCCGTTCTTTTAGGTAGCTTTGTCTCATTAATACTTTTGATGGGCTCTGGATTTTGGTTGTGGGAATTGAATGAAAGCTGGTCAGTGAAACCAGTGGCTCAGATGATTACAGAGGCAAACGCATCTGGAGTATTTATTGACGGCAATCATGAGCGTCCTAGTTTGAATTGGTACGCTGGGCAACATGTAAAACGATTTGAACCCTTGTCAAGTTCAGGGTGGATTTTGACAAGAAATGAATCCCGTTTTGCAAATGATCATTCTGAAAAGGATTGCAGTCTTATTCAAGACGGTCAAGAATGGGATTTAATGTTCTGCAAGGCAAACTAGAAATTGTTCAATCTGTAGGGTTTGCCCCTTTAAGAGCGCTTTCGCTATGTATCAGATGCAAGAACGCCTTTCGGTGGTTCTGCCAACATATAACGAGCGAGAGAATATCCCTCTTTTGCTTAAAGAGCTTTTCTCATTGGATCAACCATATGAGTTAGAAGTTCTAATTGTTGATGATGATTCAACAGATGGGACAGATCAATTAGTTAAGAGTTTGGCTCAAAGTGATTTTCGAATACGTTTAATTCGCCGTGTGGGTCGTTCAGGATTAGCTAGTGCCATTAAAGAAGGCCTTTTAAATGCGACTGGTGATATTGCAGCAGTATTAGATTCTGATGGACAACATCGCCCGAAAGATGTCTTTAATGCGGTAAAGAAATTGATAGAAGATGATTATGATTTAGTCGTTGGAAGTAGATTTATGGATAAGGCAAAGATAAAGGGATTAAGCCTGAGAAGGAAAGGTGGATCAAATTTTGCAAATGGTTTGGCTGCTATAAGTTTGCCAGCTGAATTTGGCGAACTAACAGATTATATGAGTGGATGTTTTGCAATTAATATCAAATCTACACTTTCATATATTTATCAAGTTGATGTGAATGGATTTAAATTCTTTTATGAGTTGCTTTCTGTGAGTAAGGGTAGATTAAATGTTGGAGAAATACCACTTACATTCGAATCACGCTTGCATGGTAAATCAAAACTTGATGCTTCAATTCTATGGGATTTTATCATCTCTTTATTGCATACTTTATCTTTTAGACTTTTGCCAAGACGTGCAATAAGCTTTGGTTTGGTAGGAGCAACAGGTGTAATTATTCAATTGACAGTAACTCAATCCATATTAAGCATTTCTGACTTTGACTTTAATGAAGTATTGCCAATCTCTGTAATACTTGCTGCAACTTCAAATTACCTTGTAAATAATTCACTTACTTTTAGATCTCAACGTCTAAGTGGAGGTTCTCTTTTTATAGGTTTGTTGCGTTTTTGGTTGGTTGCTTCTTTGCCTGTAATAGCAAATATTGGTCTAGCTACAACATTTTATAATGTTGTAGCTAGAGATACTTTGTTGGCACAGATGGCCGGAATATTTGTAGTTTTTATTTGGAATTATGTAGCGTCTTCTCGCTTTGTATGGAAGACATATTGACTTATGAGTGAAAAA
>CAJWIZ010000131.1 GCA_913041805.1 uncultured Prochlorococcus sp. | reverse complement strand
CTTTAGAAGGCACCGCCTGACATTGGGTGAAAGAGTAAATCTGGATGAAAGCGATTAAATTCTATTAAATAGCCTGCTGTAACTATTATCCAGCCGGCCCCAATTACTGGAACTGATCTAAAGATTTTGTGCTTGGCTTTGAAAGACATGAGAAATTAAAGAGATAGTGTTGTAGAAAATAGGGTGTGAATATTGTTGTTAGAAAGGTACGTCGCTGTAGTCAGATTCTGGAGAGGTGGTGATGTTTTTGTTGCTTTCACGCAATTGTCCTGAACGTCCTTGGCTATTTGCATTGAAAGGCCATTGTGCACCTTTTATTAAAGCCTTTTGAAGGAGCTCGGAATCGATGAAGATCTCTTTGTCTACAGCATCTCCTGATTCACGGGCAAGCTTGAGATATTCTCTGCCAGCCCAACCAATGATGCCGCATACACCTACAAAGATGTGTGCAGGAATTAAGACATTACCTTCAAACCCTCTCATATAAAGGGCACCAAATGGATCAATGGTTGGGGCAATAATTAGATGAGGCAGACCATCGTCGCCACAGTTGACTCGTCCATAACGTTCAAATCGAGCAACTGCTTGAGGGGTTGATGCAGCACTGGCACGCTCTTGAAAGCGTGCATTTTCTGAGCAAAGCGAAAGGCCAGACTCAATGAATGTGGTGTCAGCTCTATCTGCATTTAATGCAGGTCCAGTTGCAGCGTTTGCTAAAGGAGCAAAGCCGACAACAAGGAAGGCCGATATAAGAATGGCGAAGAGGCGACGCATTAGTTTCGATTCCTTTTTAGAACTGCCCACTAAAGAGCAGGTTGTCACATACTTAAGTTAGATGAGATACAACCCTAAAGCCAAAACAGTACTAGCGCTCGAAACAAGTTGTGACGAGTCTGCTGTTGCAGTAGTCCGATTTGAGCAAGGTCGAGTGTCCTTGCTCGCTAATTGCATAGCGTCTCAGATAGAGGAACATGCCAAATGGGGTGGAGTTGTTCCTGAGATTGCCTCAAGGCTTCATTTAGAAACTCTTCCTCATCTTGTGGGTGAAGCAATGGCCGAATCAGGTCAAAGCTTTCAAGAGCTCAGTGCTGTTGCTGCGACTGTTACACCTGGATTGGCAGGGGCTCTTTTGGTGGGCTCAGTCACTGGTAGAACTCTTGCTCATCTTCATTCATTGCCTTTTTTAGGTGTTCATCACCTAGAGGGGCATCTAGCTTCAGTTCATTTGTCCAAGACTCCTCCTAAATTCCCTTATTTGGTTTTATTGGTTAGTGGGGGGCATACAGAACTGATTCGAGTTGAACGAGATTGTCAATTTCAACGATTAGGAAGAAGTCATGATGATGCGGCAGGAGAAGCTTTTGACAAGGTGGCGCGATTGTTGGGACTGACTTATCCAGGTGGGCCAGCGATTGAGAAATTATCAATAGATGGAGACCCAAAGAGTTTTTCTTTGCCAAAAGGGAGGGTCTCCCGGCCTCAAGGTGGCTTCTACCCCTATGACTTTTCCTTTAGTGGACTAAAAACAGCCATGATGCGTCAGGTCCAAAGACTGCAATCTGAGGATATTGAATTGCCTTTGGCTGATCTTGCTGCAAGTTTTCAAGAAGTCGTAGCAGAGGTTTTAGTAGAAAGAAGTATTAGTTGCACTTTGGATCAAGGCTTGAAGACTTTGGTAATGGTTGGTGGAGTAGCCGCAAACAAACGTTTAAGAGAAATGATGCTTGATAGGACATCAATTAATGGAATTGATCTTTTTATGGCTCCAAAGGCTTTTTGTACTGACAATGCTGCAATGATTGGCACTGCAGCTTTAATGCGCCTAGAATTAATGACATGCTCAAGTTCCAATCAGTTAGGAGTTTCTCCTCGTTGGCCTTTGGAACAATCACATTTGTTGTATCAATCCAAAGCTCCTTTTTAATTAAGGAGTCTAAAAGCATCTCTCTTCAAATATAGGGATTTGAATCATGGACTCGCATCACAATCATCAAACTATTGAAGTAGATCATTCAGTAAGCAGAGGTGAACTTAACTCCTGGAGACGCGGCTTTACACCTCAAGCAGAGATTTGGAATGGAAGGATGGCAATGTTTGGCCTGTTTATTGGAATTAGCTTTTTGTTTCTAATGAATTCTTTTCTTGGATAAGATTAACTCAAGATTATCACTTTGTAATTACCAAGTTGGGTCCAAAAATTTTGGGTGAATAAATCTTTTTAATCTTTTTATTAGGCCATTCTCCTTTTTGGTATGAGCTCCGAAGCATCTTTTAGCCAATGTGGCTTATATCGCTGGAGTCTAAAACGTAAAATTAGTAATAAGAAAAATAAATTGATATTTGTAGGATTAAACCCGTCTAAAGCTTGTTCTAGATTTAATGATCCAACTATTAGAAGACTTTTATCTTTTAGTGAAAAATGGAATTATGGAACTTTAATAGTAGTTAATTTATTTGCAAGGATTAGTTCTTCTTCTTGTAAGATAGAAAGATTTTTTGATCCTATAGGTAAGGGAAATAATGAAGAGCTGGCTAAGTGGATTTATGAATGGTCAAATAATCCTCTTTCAGATTTGTGGCTTGGATGGGGTAATAAAGGTGTTTTAAGAAACCGTAATCTTGAGGTTATGAGTTTGTTGCGGGTAAGTTCGATTATGAGAAGTTCTCAATACCCTTGTGCTGCTGGGCCATTAATACTTGGTTTGACTTATAAAGGACATCCACGTCACCCTCTTTATATGTCTAATCAAGAGACCTTAAAGCCTCTTGATTTAAGCTAGAGGTATTGGTTGATGAGCGCTTTCCAATTTCTTATAACTTTTAAAGGTTTATAAACAATTTTCTTACAGTTGAATGTTTTGATTTACCTCTTTTCTTTACTGAAGATGCATTAAGAGACTACCGGTTTATGTTCTCTGCAGTTATAAAAGAGAATTAGTAA
>CAJWIZ010000130.1 GCA_913041805.1 uncultured Prochlorococcus sp. | reverse complement strand
TCTGACTTTGTGATCCCAGGCCCACCTTTCCTTGGAATCTTGTCTCCAGCAGCAACGTCAATTACGTAAATACATATATCTACTAGTTCTGGGCTAAAGCTTGCAGCAAGATTATCTCCACCACTTTCAACAAAGACCAGATCCAAATCGGGAAATTGCTTTTCCAGATCTTCAACTGCAGAGCAATTTATAGAGCAGTCTTCGCGGATAGCGGTATGTGGACAACCTCCCGTTTCAACTCCTTTTATTCGATCAGGATCTAATGCTCCTACTTTGGTTAGAAATTTTGCATCTTCTTGTGTGTAAATGTCGTTTGTTACTACTGCAAGTTGCAATTGGTCTTTGAGACGTTTGCACAGAGCTTCAACAAGTGCCGTCTTCCCAGAACCTACTGGCCCTGCAATTCCAAGTCTCAATGCATTCTTCATTAACTTCGGAATAATCGTGAATAAAGTTCAGTATGAGAAAGTTGAGCCATAGTTGCACCAACATCCCCTGTCCAGATTTGATGAGGGCTTTTTTCTTGTAGTAATTCACTTTGCTTTGTAATTAGTGTAGATAACTGGTACTGCAAAGCCTGTGCTTTCGTTGGACCAATAGGTACAAGGCGAACTGAAGCGCTCAGTTGATTTGCTGTCCAGCTATATAAATAAGTCTGAATCATTTCTGTTACAGATAATTCCAGGCTGATGCCAGCCCATGCCCAGGCTATGGGCCAAGTAAAGTTTTTGCTGTTGTCAGGTAGAGGGTGATTTAGATCTGCAAGTAATTGCAACAGCGATTTGCCCATTTGAATTTGCTGTAGTCGGATAGTAGTGGCATCTCTTAGAGCTAATAACCAATCATTCCAATCAACTACAGCTTCTTTTGCTTTAAGCTTTTCATTTTTCCAAAGCTCAAGTTCTTTTCTTATTGGTTTTAAAGCAGCAGCCTCGATTCTTATTTGACCTCTTAACAATTCTGATTCCAACCATGAAAGCATTGTGATTTCATCTATTATCTTGCCTTTTTGTACTAGCCATTCAAGTCCTTCTGAGTAACTAAATGCACCAACAGGCAAAGCAGGACTTGCTAATTGAAGCATTTGCAGTGAAGCCATTAGTCGTGGTGATGATTGATTGAGTAAGCACCCTGTTCAGGAGAAAAGGTCCTTTTGATTTTGTTTACGGTGAGTCTTCTTCTTGTTAATAAATCTGCTAAAACTGGATCGTCTAGTAAGAAAAGTTCCTTGGGGGTTAATTCGATGTCAACATGACGGTTCCCTAAGTGATACGCAGCTTTAGTTAGCTCAAGTGTTGAGCTTGCGCTTACTACTAATAAATCCTCTAAGGCTGCTTTGACTAGAACTTGAATGGTTGGATTTTTACCGGCCAGCAAATCACCATCCATTAATACTCCTTGTCTAGGAAGTTGTAGCAGTACATTTCGACCACAGGTGGTTTGACGTTGCCCTCTTAGTCGAGTTCGCTCAGCTGCAGTTAAAAGGAGCACTAAAGATTGATTTGCGGTTTTCGTTTTAAGTCTTCTGTCTAAGACAATAGTAGTTCCTTTCAATTCTTAGATTCTAAAGTTAATTACTTATGTAGAAGATTAGGTGTATTTTTTCTTCAGAGTTTAATTCTGACATAGTTAGTTTGTAATCTCATGAATTTGAAAGACGATAACTGGTTTGGAAAATGCGATCTAAATTTTATAAAAAGGCCAGCTTGCCCTGGAGCAATTTATTCAATTACAAGTTTTCAAGGTGGTTGCTGTTCTCCTTTTAAGTTAATGAGAGGTTCCCGAAATGATGATGGCCGTTTAGAAATACCACTTCTACATACTGCTGGAGGTTTGGTTGGAGGAGATAAGTTGTTGGTGAAAGTGAAGGCAGATCTTGGTACTAGTGGACTTTTGACAACAGCAGCGGCACAAAAAGTATATGGTTCTGTGGGGTTGTCAAAGCTTCACCCAGAAGGCCAATGGGCTTCTCAGAAGTGTGAATTTGAAATAAATGATGATGCAGATTTGGAATGGCTACCGCAGGAACTTGTCCTATTTGGTGAAGGACTATATGAACAAAGTGTTCGTGTTGATCTTTTACCAAATTCAAGTTTTCTCAGTGCTGAGATAGTGCGATTAGGAAGAACTGCTAAAGGAGAGAAGTTAGGGAAAGGTTGTTGGCGTTCTCGTTTAGAGATTTGTAGGCATTTATCGGATAGAAATGTGTGGGAATTTGTAGACCAATTGGAATTAGCAGGAAGTGCACTTTCTTCAGATCATGGTATGGCTAATCAATCAGTTTTTGGTTCCATGATCTGGTCTGCTCCTTGCTGGGTTTCGGAAGAGATGTTGAATGAACTTGCTCAAAACGCTTTAAAGGATAGGTTTGGGTTGGAGGGACTCATGAGTTGCAGTGTTCTTGATCACGGTCTTACGGCACGTTTTCTTGGGTCATCAACTCAGACAGCAAGAGCTTGGTTCTTTCGCATATGGGTACACACTCGTAGATTGAGAAAACTTTCTACTCCTAAACCATTACGTGTATGGCCAATGCAAGAAGATTTTTTTGCCGAATCTATGTGAATAAGAACTGACTGAACCCTTCTGATTTGTCACACTGACTTTGTTCGAACAAATCCATGTATCTAAGCCCTCAAGAAAAAGACAAGTTGCTTATTTTTACAGCAGCTCTCCTTGCTGAGAGAAGATTGAACCGTGGGTTAAAGCTTAACCACCCTGAGGCTATTGCTTGGCTTAGTTTTCAGATTCTTGAAGGAGCTCGTGATGGTAAGACGGTTTCAGAACTTATGACTGAAGGGACAACATGGCTCTCAAATGAGCAAGTTATGGAAGGTGTCCCAGATCTAATCCATGAGGTTCAGATAGAAGCTGTATTTCCTGATGGAAGCAAGCTTGTTACCCTTCATGATCCAATTCGCTGAAATTAATTATGAATTCTTTTGTCCCTGGTGAATTAATTACTGAGCCAGGTGAAATAGAACTAAATGCAGGACGAGAGGTC
>CAJWIZ010000129.1 GCA_913041805.1 uncultured Prochlorococcus sp. | reverse complement strand
TTGGATTAGGGATTTGTCCTTTCCCTATCCTGGAACAAGGTGTGCCTTAGTTAAAGCGTTTAGCTAGTGCTATTGGATCTAAAACAGTTATTTTTTTACGATCAATCTGAACTAAGCCTGAATTTCGCAAATCACCTAATAAACGAGTAATAGTCACTCGCGTAGAGCCAATAGCTTCAGCAATGGCCTGATGTGAAAGCTTTAAATCAATAGTGATGCCTTTTTCTCCAGGTACTCCAAAGTCACGACACAAAACCAAAAGGAAACTAACTAATCGTGAAGACATGTCCCTATGGGTAAGAGTCTCAATCATGGTTTCTGTCTGCAAAATCCTGCTAGACAGACCTTGCAATAACAAAAGTCCAACACTTGCATCTCCTTCTATTGCACGCAGCACTGAATCTGCAGGAGCAGTCACCATTTCAACTCTTGTAAAAGCAACAGCGTGATAAAAGCGATCCGAACGATGTCCAGTAATCAAAGAAAGAACCCCAAAAAGACTGTTCTCCCTTAGCAGAGCCACAGTAATTTCTTCACCAGATTCATAGACCCTTGACAAGCGGACAGCACCTCGACGTATCAAATAAACCCTTTCTGCTGGGTCGCCAGGGAAAAAAATTGTTTTTGATCTCTCTACCTGCTCAATATTCGCACCTTCAAGACCCCTTATCACATCAAGAAGGGTCCCATGAGTGGGTGTCTTGCCCTTAAACAAATTAATGCCCTTTTGGGATTCAGATTGTGGTGCATAGCGGCTAAAGCCGCGAGTAGCGCCGGTCATGTCGGCGAAGCAGATGGAAGGACGCTAAGGACCCCCTCTTGAATTACTTGTAGCAACAATGACTTTTTTCAACCTTGCTCAGATAAAACTGAAAGTTGAGCGGCAAGAAGGTGCTTAATACCTGGCTGAGCAATCTCAAGCAAATTATTAAGTTGATCAAATGAAAAAGGCTTACCTTCAGCAGTACCTTGCAGTTCTAAAAGTTTCCCATCTGAATTCATTACGACATTTAAATCGACATCTGCTATTGAATCTTCGCTGTAATCCAGGTCTAGTAAAGGGATACCATTGATCAACCCAACAGATACAGCTGCCACTTGAGCTTTTATAGGATCATCAATCAACTGACCTTTATTTAATAATCTCGAACAAGCTAATTTCAAAGCAATCCAAGCCCCAGTTATAGAAGCTGTGCGAGTTCCAGCATCAGCCTGGATCACATCACAATCAATTAAAAGAGTTTTCTCACCAAGAGCTGACAAATCTAGGACTGCCCTCAGAGATCTAGCAATCAGTCGCTGAATCTCTTGAGTACGGCCTGAAAGCTTCATTAATTCTCTTTCTTGCCTATTGGGCGTAGACCCTGGCAATAAACGATATTCCGCACTTAGCCATCCTCTCCCTTGTCCCTCTCTCCAGGAAGGTACACCTTCTCGTAAACAAACACTACATAAAACAGAAGTCTGCCCTGTACGAATAATTAAAGAGCTGAGAGCAAAACCCATTGGATCAAGGCTGACCTGAAAAGGCCTCAACCCATCAAAAGAACGCCCATCAGCACGTGGATTAAGAGAAGAAATCATTTTCTAACAGTACAAGCAAAACGTTTCATCGTTTCAAAAGCCTCAATCCAATACACCATAGATAGTGTCACATATGTTGTTTAAAGACTTGTTGCCGCTAGATTTATGCAAAGAGTTTTCTGGGGTTCTTAGGATTTCATGACCGCAAGCCTGAATCCTGGTCATAGCCCTACCAAGCAGCAAATGCTGAGGAGGCGCGGAGCATTGCAACCGGTTCCGGTTCGCAACCATTGTCTCAACTCTCCACTTCATTTAGTTGGGCCCGAGGGCCAACTACAGGTACATACAGCCCCCTACAGAGGGAGTTTCTCAGTTGTTCTCAGTGAAGCACTTAGAGCCGCTGGGTTAGGGCGAAGAGTCATGGTTGCTCAATTCTTAAAAGGAGGGGTCTCACAAGGACCAGAAGGGTCAATTAATCTCTGCGGTCGATTGGACTGGCTTAGGCCATCTATTCCATGCTGCATTGAAGAGCACGCCAACCATGAAAGCTTTAAAGAGAACAAATCGAGTGCAATTCAAGCCGTTAAGGAAATCTGGGAAGTTTGCAAAGCCCGTGTAATTGCAGCCAATATCGATCAATTGGTGCTAGATGAAGTGGGATTGGCAAGTGCCTTGGGCTACCTCGATGAAAATGATTTAATCAATACTCTCGAGAAACGCCCAAGTTCCATGGATGTGATTCTTACTGGACCGTCGATCCCCTCCCAAGTCATGAAAATGGCTGACCAAGTAACAGAACTACGTTGTGGTGGCTAATGCTTAAAAACGATCGCTGGATAACAGAACAAGCAAAAGCAGGAATGCTTGAGCCTTTTCAGGCTGATCTTGTTCGTCACCTACAACCAAAATCCAAAGAGAACCCTGTACTTAGTTTTGGATGTTCATCTTATGGATACGACTTGAGACTTTCAGCTAAAGAGTTCCTAATATTTCGACATGTGCCAGGGACAATAATGAATCCGAAAAGATTCAACCCTGACAACCTTGAATCAACTCCCCTAAATAAAGATAGCGATGGTGAATATTTTATTCTCCCATCTCATTCTTATGGGCTAGGTGTGGCTCTAGAAAAAATGAAAGTTCCGCCAAATATCACTGTTATTTGTTTAGGCAAAAGTACATATGCAAGACTTGGCATCATAGTCAATACTACCCCCGCAGAAGCAAGTTGGGAGGGGCATTTGACTTTAGAATTTAGCAATAGTTCAGGTGCTGACTGCAGAATATATGCCAATGAAGGCATATGCCAATTACTCTTTTTTGAAGGTGATCCTTGCAAAACAACTTATAGAGATCGTAGTGGTAAATATCAACACCAACCCGAAAAAGTTACACTAGCCAAAATTTAATTATGAGCAAAGTCGAACTTGTAACTGCAACACCTGATGCCGAAAAAACAATGGCGTATATTGCAAGAGTTAGTAATCCAAAAAATCAAGACA
>CAJWIZ010000128.1 GCA_913041805.1 uncultured Prochlorococcus sp. | reverse complement strand
TCTTGGCTGAGATTTTCAGGTTTGTATGATGCAGAGTTCGTTCCAACTGATCGAGAAACAGCTTCTTCGAATAGCAAAGCGGCACTCCAAGCCGCTATGCCGGCGGCTGTAGGTTTGGAGTCAGCTCCATGAGCTAGGTTCATAAAAAATAAATATCTCAATAATTCATCGTTTAATTCTGCTTCCTCTATTGGAAGGTGCGGTAACCAAACCGAAACTCCTTGACCTGATTCACCTGCAGATGCTACCCAATCTGGGGTGTAACACTTTTGCCCGCAACTGATGAAGCCGAAAGACTTTTCGGGGTTCACATCCTGCAAAGTATCCAAAAACCGTATTAGCTCTCTTCCGCTTGTAACCCAGACAAGGGAATCGCTTTCTGATTGGAGCAAGGCTTCGGCTTCAGACTGGAAATCGGTTTCAATTTCATATATTGGACTATGAGAAAACTTGAGTCCTTGAGCAGTGGCTGATTCTAATAATCTCTCACCGGCGAGAACAATCGAAGGTAGTTCGGGAAGGAGAGTAGCTACACTCTCGATTGCCGCTGGGTTACTTTGTCCGAAATAGGATGCCCATCCCGCATTACTAGTAACTCCTGCAATTGGATTGGACTGATACGTTTGTCCAGAGTAGAGCCTTCGTAGTGAAAATGTCGTAGCTGGAAAATCAGGTAGTAAGCACTCTGGAGACTGTAGTAAATTTAATCCATCGGAGTCATTTACCGCGTGTGAGCCGACAAGAGCGAAGAAGTTCCCTTCGCAAACAGCATTGACTGCCTCAACGTGGCGAAAGGTGGCGGAATCTATCCTTTCAACAATTACTTCTCTTCCCGCTAATTTAGTTGACCGGTTTAATGATTCAGCCCATGCTTCTACTGATTGCCAAACGCTTAAGCCCTCTGAGTCGTTGAGATATTCATTTGGCCCATCTGCAATGACTGCTATGCGAATGGATGTATCCGTTAATCCAGATTCCATTTCTTGAGTAGGTAGATTCATGTCATTACTCGTCACTGCCGGTGGTTGTGATTCAAGAGGTGATGGCTCGGGTGGGAGTTCTGCAAGTGGTATCACTGGATCCGAGCATGATGTAAGCAATAGCAAAGAGAGTAATAAAAGCAGCGATCGTGGTAGGGCCCATTGAAGATTCACACTCTAAGACTAATACCCTAATTGACAAGAACAATGTCGCTTCTAAATCTAGGAGAAGCATTACAAACGTTTTCAACCCTTAGGAACATTATTGTCTATTTGTTTCACTAGTGTTAGAGGGTGTCATTCCTCGGAAATAATGCGAAATTAACCGCTTTTCGTGCCTTTCAACATAGAGAATTCCGTAAGTTTTATGTGGGGTCTATTGCATCACAGATTGGGTTTTGGTTTTCGCACATTTCGTATCAGGCACTTATGTCTGATCTCACAAAGGATGAATTGTGGGTTTCAATGCTTTTCGTGGTGACTTTTCTTCCTGTTCTCTTTTTTGGTCCATTGGGCGGACTTCTTGCTGATCGCTTTGATCGCAAGAAGCTACTGCTTGGTTCTTATGCAGCGCTAATTGTTGTTTCAGGTATTCAGGTTTTCTTGGTTGCAGTTGACGCAATTTCGCCTGCTATCTTACTTTTGACTTCATTTCTCGTCGGGCTTGTTATGGCTGTTTTGAGTCCGGTTGTTCAGGCAGTAACTGCAAATACTGTTCCACCTGGAGACTTGGCAAGCGCTATTTCCTTGCAAGCTATGGCATCAAATGCCAGCAGGGTTCTAGGCCCTGCTCTTTGCGCGCCCTTAGTAAGTGGCAATTTATATGAGATTTCATGGTCTTTGTATAGTATTGGCCTTGCTCTTGCGTTAATCGTAGCCTCTGGGATCACACTTCTTCCGTATGAACTGGAGAAGGAGCGAGTGCCTGTCAAACAAAGTTTGTTAGATGGAGTTAGTCATGCTCGAGAGCGAGGCGATGCTTGGCAGGCTTTATTATTGGTGGGCTTTATAAGTGTTTTTGGAGTATCGCATGTTGCACTATCGCCTTCTTTCACAGAGAATAGTTTAGGTAAACCGAATAGTTATTTTGCTTGGTTGGGAGCGGCTACCGGGTTGGGTGCGCTCATTGGGGCTTTAGCTGCTGGAAGTTTTACTGCTTCATCAACTTTGAAACGTGGATCTGTGTTTGCGATACCTTATTGTTTGCTTTTGCTTGGTTTTTCACGTGTCACTAATTTTGAGATAGCAATAATTCTTCAAGTCTTGGTGGGCTTTTTCTATATTGCTTCGTTCACGACCCTTCAGGTCGTAATTCAAGAACTTGTGTCAGAGGAGTTCAGAGGTCGAGTTATGTCCCTGTTTAATATTGCTTGGGCAGGGCTGGTGCCTATTGGCACCTTATTAATGGGTTTGCTTGCCAGCTCAACTGGTTTTGATCTGGGAGCATCAAACACGATCGCACTCACATCATTGGCATGTCTCTGCTATGTAGCGACAGTGGTAGTTAGAAATTTCAGACCTATTGTGGAAGATACTTGACAGCCGAAACTGCCAAGTATCTTTTTTATACTGCTGCTGCAAATCCTTTATCAAGGTCAGCGATAATATCGTCGATGTGTTCAATACCAACTGACAATCGAATTAGGCCTGGATAGACACCAGTATCTGCTTGCTCCTCTGGAGTGAGCTGGCTGTGAGTTGTTGAGGCTGGGTGAATAACCAGACTTCTTACATCTCCAATGTTCGCTACGTGACTGTGAAGCTCTAATCCTTCAACGAATTTTTTCCCTGATTCTAAGCCGCCCTTTATATTGAAGGCAGGTATGGCGCCGAAGCCTTTGCCGCCTGTTAGTTCCTTGGCTCTTGCATGCCATGGACTGCTTTCTAGTCCGGCATAAGCAACTGATTCAACTTGATCATGATTGTCAAGATACTCTGCGACAGCGAGTGCATTGCTGCAATGGCGTTCCATTCTTAGGCTTAACGTTTCCAACCCTTGCAGGAACATGAAGGCGTTAAAGGGTGTAGTTGATGCGCCTAAGTCACGGAGCATTTGCACACG
>CAJWIZ010000127.1 GCA_913041805.1 uncultured Prochlorococcus sp. | reverse complement strand
TATTTAAGCCAATCACATCTCCTGGATAAGCATCATCTACGACAGCACGATCTTGCCCAAAAATCTTTTGTGGACGAGACAAACGAATCATCTTGCCAGTACGTGCATGACGAACTGTCATATCTTTTTCAAAGCGACCGCTACAAACACGAACGAATGCGACTCTATCTCTATGCCTAGGGTCCATATTGGCCTGTAGCTTAAAAACAAATCCACTAAAGTTTGGTAGTAAAGGATCTACTGGACCCTGACTGCTATTTCGTGCAACTGGTCCTTGTGCCATCTGAAGGAAAGCATCGAGAAAAGGTCTTACTCCAAAATTTGTCATTGCAGAACCAAAAAAAACTGGTGTCAATTCTCCAGAGTGAATAAGTTCTAAATCCATTTGTGAACCAGCCACTTCCAAGAGTTCAAGTTCTTCTAATGCCTTATCTAAAAGGTCAGCTTCAACTAAAGTCTTTAACTCTGGATTATCAAGTTTTAGATGACGTTCGGATGATTGTTTTCCTCTTTCAGCGCGACTAAATAGTATTACTTCTTTGCTACGCCTATCAATCACACCACGAAATTGTTCGCCACTGCCTATTGGCCAATTAACTGCCCAAGTTAAGAGACCAAGTTCAGCCTCAATCTGATCCAATAAAGAAAGAGGCTCCTGTCCAGGTCGATCCATCTTATTGATAAAAGTAAAAATAGGTATCTCTCTCATTCGACATACTTCAAATAATTTTCGAGTCTGAGGCTCTAAACCTTTTGCAGCATCTTCAAGCATTACAGCATTATCTGCTGCAGCCAATGTTCGATATGTATCTTCAGAAAAATCCTGGTGCCCAGGTGTATCTAGCAAGTTAATAGTTTTTTCTCTATAATCAAATTGCAAAACAGTTGAAGTTATAGAAATACCTCTTTGCTTTTCTAGTTCCATCCAATCAGAAGTCACTTTTCTTTGTTCACCTCTTGCTTTTACTGCACCAGCTTGCTGAATTGCTCCTCCATAAAGTAATAACTTCTCTGTCAAAGTTGTCTTCCCTGCATCAGGGTGGGAAATAATCGCAAAATTCTTACGCCGATCAACCTCCTTTGAAATGAGATCATCTGATTTAGGAGACGAAGGTAAATCTTCTGAATTAGCTAAGGTCATTGATTTTTAATTAAGAAGGAAATTAAGTATCAAAAAAATTGTTTAAAAGCTTCCAAAGATCTCTAAGTAGCGATCATCATTCTCACAAACTCTTAAATGCTCTAAGCCTTGACTCTCCAACTGAACTTCAACCTCTGACACTGTAAAAGCAGCTTGCAATGATGCCAAATAATCATTAATAAGTACTTTAGGGGCATCGGGAAGATATTTTTTTTGCAAAGCAATTGCCTCATCCATTGAAGAAGGTCTTCTTAAGTCCCGATGTAAATACACAGTACCTTGAGCAGTGAAATGCTGAAGAGCCTTCCAAAAATAGCTGGGATCATGAAGATGATGAAGCAAACTATTGCTGACAATCAAATCCGCTGCCTTTTCGAACACAATTGATCGATTCACTATTGATCCAAGGTCACAGCAGCAATAATTAATTCTGCTATAGGTTTCTCTGTGATTTTTTCTTTGTCTTGCAACAGCAAGCATTGCCTCAGATCCATCAATTCCAAGAATTTTTGAGAAGGGCCATCTTGTAGATAGTCTTTCAGTGATATTTCCTGGTCCACAACCCAAATCCACTATCAAACTCTTCGAGCCAAGTTGCTTACTCTCCAAATCAAGAATTTCCTCAATCCTTTTTATCAGGGAATTGTCACTCTCTGAGAAGTCTGCCTCTGCATAGGCTTGAACCTGCAAGAGATCTTGCATCAACTCAGGTTCTAAAACACGTTTCATGAATTTTCAGCACATATCAGTCTTACATTTTGTTCCAACCACTGCAGATGGTGTTAAAAAAGCTTGCCGACCCCATTAGTGGCGTTAGCGTGTTTTTTACTTCCGTGCCTTGCCGAACTTGACACTTACTCCTAATAAGCCTGAAATCTCAATGAATACCCTCAACCAAGGAAATCATCGAGCAGATTTTCCTGCCACTGCACCAGCAGCAAACCCTGTTTTTTATAGAACCTATAGCCGTAAAACCTCCACAGGAAGAGAAAGTTGGAGTGAAGTAGGGGCAAGGAACCTGGAAGGTTTAAGAGAATTAGGACACCTCAACGAAGAGGAATTACAGCTATTGGCTCGTATGCAGTCCGAGAAAAAAGCTCTGCCCTCAGGCAGATGGCTTTGGATAGGTGGCACCTCATGGATAGGGAAAAAGCAAAATTTCTCTGGTGCGTACAACTGCACCTCAACCAATCTTCTGGACTGGGAGGCCTTTGGTTTAATGATGGATCTGGCAATGATGGGCTGCGGAACTGGGGCAGTAATAGAGCCTCACTTGATAGAGCAGCTGCCAATTGTAAAGAACACTTTAAACATCAAAGAAGTTACATCTATTGGAGTCACACCTGCCCAAAAAAGGCAAGAGGAAACTAATTACAAAAGAGATGGGAAAAATGTCTTTATAAAAGTTGGAGACAGTCGCAGGGGGTGGGTTGATAGCTACGAATTAATCCTTCAACTCTCAAGCGATGAGAGTTTCATACAGGAAGAGATTAATTTATATATTGACCTTTCAGATGTAAGGCCAGTAGGCGAGTCACTCAAAGGTTTTGGAGGCATGGCCAACCCAGTCAAGCTAAAAGATCTTTATGGGCGAGTAGCACGATTACTGAATAAAGCAGTAGGCAGAAAGCTTTCTTCAGTTGAGTGCTGCCTCTTAATCGATGAAGCTGCAGTCACGATTGTCGCAGGCAACATTCGCCGTAGTGCGGGCATGCGTCAATTTTCATCTAATGACTCAAGAGCAGCAGGGGCAAAAGAGAACCTCTGGAAGCAAGATGAGGCTGGAAATTGGAGCATAGATCCAGAGAAAGATGCCCTACGTATGGCCAACCACACTAGGGTCTATCACAGTAGGCCGACTCCAGAAGTAGTTTTAGAAGCGGTAAGAAAACAGTTTCACTCCGGTGA
>CAJWIZ010000126.1 GCA_913041805.1 uncultured Prochlorococcus sp. | reverse complement strand
ATGGCTACAACTTGGGCAGCGCAAAGATGCCTGCATCAAGGAGACGCCTGTTATTGGTTGGTCTTGCATCGCAATTCTGCAATACCAGTTACTGCACTTTTACTTTTATTTGTTTTTGCTTCTTTATTGGTGGGTGAATGGTCTCGTAGTCAATGGCGTTTCCTTGTAGGAGTTACTTCTTTGGCTTTTGTTCAGGTCACTCTTGGACTTTCTACTTTGAGGTTTGGTCTAGAGCAACCTTGGATAACTATCGCTCACCAACTTGTTGCGACTTTGTTGGTTGCTTGCTTTGCGGCATTGAGTTGTAGAAGCTTGAAAGCATCATCCACCTCCTCGCCATACAACCTTAAAGAATCCCTTTTGGAAACGTGTCATGGTTAGTTCAACTCCAGAGACAATTACTACTGAGTTAAGTAGAGATCATTTGGTCCCGTCTCGTAGGCGAATAAAGCTTCCTCCTTGGTTGGAGGTTGCAAAACCGCGATTGATCCCACTTCTTTTGGCTACAACACTTGGAGGCATGGCCTTAAGTGAAGGTTGGCCATTGCCTTCTCCTCGCTTGGCATGCACCCTTGGTGGTGGTGCTCTTGCGGCGGCGGCGGCAGGAGCTTTGAATTGCCTTTGGGAGCAGGACTTGGATGGGCGAATGCAACGCACTAGTGGCAGGGCCCTCCCTTCTGGCCGATTGTCACCAATGGGTGTTTTTACCGGTGCTATTTCATGTACTTTGGCAGCTTCAGCTCTCTTGGTTGGCGGTGTTAATTGTTTGGCTGCTGGTTTGTCTTTGCTTGGTCTTTGTAGTTACGTATTGCTCTATACAGCTTTTTTGAAACCTCGAACATCTCAAAACATCGTTTTTGGTGGAGTGGCAGGAGCGATCCCTCCTTTAGTTGGTGCAGCAGCAGCTACAGGGCACGTGGGTTTAGGTGGGTGGTGGTTGTTTGCCCTGGTGATGGTATGGACACCAGCACATTTTTGGGCACTGGCAATTTTGTTGAAAGATGACTACAAGTCAGTAGGTATCCCTATGCTGCCTGTTGTAAAAGGACCTGCTTTTACAGCAAAGGCAATTTCTCGATATGGATGGGCAACGGTTTTTGTTAGTGGGCTTGGTTTCTGGGCCTTACCAGAAGGGGGTTTGCTATATGGAATTTTGCTCCTTCCTTTTAATGCTCGCCTGCTGCAAATGATCAAGAGACTTGATTCGGCACCCGAGGATCTCAGCCTTGCAAAGGGTCTATTTCGTTGGTCGATACTTTATATGTTTGGTGTATGTCTTTTGCTGGTAATTAGTCGACAATCAATGGCAGTTCAATTGGATATACAAGGTATTGCATTACTTAAGCAAATGATGATGGCTTTGCCTGTTGTGTGAAAAAAACCTTAAGTCAATAAAGATGCACCCCCAAGAGGATTTGGCTGTCTAGATTTCCAATCATCTAGAGGAAAACTTTCTGGTTTTGATGTATTTGATTGAACTTGAGGAGATAGTTAAAGCCTATGGGGCGGTTAAGGCCCTGAATGGATTGACTCTTAAGGTTCCTAATGGGAGCCTTTATGGCCTTCTGGGACCAAATGGTTCTGGTAAAACCACTACTCTTAGAATTCTTTGTACGCTTTTGTCCCCTGATTCAGGTCATGCAACAGTTGCAGGTATAAATGTTTTGAAAGATCCTCGATCAGTAAGGAGTGAAATTGGATACGTTGCTCAAGAGGTCGCAGTTGACAAGATCCTTACAGGCCTTGAATTGCTTCAGTTGCAAGGAGACTTATATCATTTGAATTCAACAGATAGAGATTCAAGAATTACAGAGCTAACTGAAAGGCTTGATATGAAAAGTTGGATTAATCGTCGATGTGGTAGTTATTCTGGGGGTATGAAAAGAAGGTTAGACCTTGCATCTGGTTTGTTGCATAAGCCTCGATTATTAGTATTAGATGAACCAACAGTGGGATTGGATATTGAAAGTCGCTCTGCAATTTGGAACTTGTTGCGTGAGTTGAAATCAGAGGGAACAACAATTCTTCTTAGTACTCACTATCTAGAAGAAGTGGAAGCACTTGCTGACCAGATGGCAATTATTGATGAAGGTTGTGTGATTGCAGAAGGCTCACCTGAGGGTTTAAAACAGAAGCTTGGTGGAGATCGAGTCACACTACGAGTTCGTGAATTTAGCGATGAGTATGAGTCTTCAAAAGTGAGGGATTTACTGGTTAATGTTGAGGGAGTTAGACAAGTAGTTGTTAATCGAGCTCAAGGTTTTTCATTGAATCTTGTTGTAGATGGTGAACCCGTGTTGCTTCGATTACGAGAGGAGTTGGATAGATCGAATTTTCAAGTATTTGCTCTCTCACATAGTCGACCTAGTTTGGATGATGTTTATTTACAAGCCACTGGTAGGACTCTTATGGATGCTGAGCTCGCTGTTTCTGGTCAGAGGGATACAAAGCTTGAAAGCAAACAGGCGATGAGGTAACTCTCTAATTTGTATATCAAAGACAGGTTTCTCTTCGAATTTTTCCGCTTCTACAAATCTATGGCAAGTTCTAACGTTGTTAAATCTGAGGGAAAGGGCTTTGGTGCTCTTAGGCAGGAGACACTGGCTTTAACAAAGCGACTTTTCATTCAATTAATAAGACGCCCTTCTACTTTGATAGCAGGCATCCTTCAGCCATTGATTTGGCTTGTTTTATTTGGGGCTTTGTTCTCTAAGGCACCTGTTGATTTATTGCCAGGAGGTATGAGCTATGGGAATTTCTTAGGTGCTGGAGTGATTGTTTTTACAGCTTTTAGTGGTGCCCTTAATGCTGGTTTGCCTGTGATGTTCGATCGTGAGTTCGGATTCCTAAATCGTTTATTGGTGGCTCCTTTAAGCAGTCGAAGCTCAATAGTTTTTTCTTCAGTCATCTATATAACGTCAATTAGTCTCTTGCAAAGTCTGGCAATTATGGGGACTGCTTCTTTGCTTGGTTATGGCTGGCCTGGTCCTGCCGGTCTATTGCTTGTTTTCCTGACCCTATTGCTATTAGTTTTTGCGGTCACTGCTTTAAGTCTTGGATTGGCATTTGC
>CAJWIZ010000125.1 GCA_913041805.1 uncultured Prochlorococcus sp. | reverse complement strand
TGATTCAAGAAGAGAGGCGCCATCTGAATCAAAAGTTCTATCTATTTACCTTGCCTTAAGTCAATTGCCAGATCTGAAAGGATAGACTAATTGCGAACAAGAATAGATATTTTCTTTATCGGTAAATTATAATTAAAGAAACCATAACCAAAATTTCGAAAAGAATCAAATGCTTAAGTCTATTTTCTTAGGAAGAGTTCAGGGACTGTTTAGATTAAAATTAGGCCTACAGCATTTTGATCACTTTAAAGAGACCACATATCACAAAGTTGCAACTGAAACTTTGAAGCAAAGGGCCAAATTCCTTACGATCTAGTTAAGCGACTTCAAAAAATGATTTCTAGTGATCTTCTCTCTGGCCAAACTGCTTTAGTCACAGGAGCAAGTCGAGGTATAGGAAAGGCGATAGCTCTAAAACTTGGAGAAGCAGGCGCAGAAGTTATTGTGAACTACTCCAACTCACCTCAAAAAGCAGAAGAAGTAGTTGCAGCGATCAAATCAACTGGCGGCAAGGCATATGCAATACAAGCCAATGTTTCCAATGAAGAAGAAGTCAACAAATTGATAAAAGCAATAATTGAAAGGAATGGTCAGATTGACGTTTTAATAAACAATGCAGGCATAACTCGTGATGGTCTCTTAATGAGGATGAAAACTGAAGACTGGCAAGATGTGATGAATTTGAATTTAAATGGTGTTTTCCTCTGTACAAGAGCAGTATCAAGGCCAATGCTCAAGCAGAAAAGAGGAAGAATCATCAATGTGACGTCTGTAGTAGGTCTTATGGGCAACGCTGGACAGGCCAATTACGCTGCTGCCAAAGCAGGCGTTATAGGTTTTACAAAAAGTGCTGCAAAAGAATTTGCCAGCAGAGGAATCACAGTTAATGCAGTCGCCCCTGGATTTATTTCTACTGACATGACAAAAGGTCTTGAAGTAGACGGAATTCTTGCTGCAATTCCTTTAGGAAGTTTTGGAACGCCTGAACAAGTAGCAGGCACTGTGAAATTTCTAGCCGCAGATCCTTCAGCAGCTTACATAACTGGACAAGTGATCCAAGTAGATGGTGGAATGGTAATGAGCTGAAAAGACTTATTTCTAATCAATATCTTCAAGAATCCAAAGGTTGGCCTAATTCATCTCGTAAACGTCTAATACGCTGCAAAAGCTTTAAGCGTCTACTTCTTGCTGTCACAGTAAGGAATAGGCGTAGCGGGAAATAGACCAATGTCATCATTCCAGCCAGTCCGGCCATTAAAACAAAAAATAACGTCCCGGAGTCATTCATAAGTGGAACATTAACTAACTTCGAGTGAAGAGGAGAAGAATGCATAAAGCATTCGGCTTTCCCCACTTCTACCCCCTCCCTATGAGTGAACCTGCTATGGGAAATTAAAGATAAGTATTAGAAAACATGTCCAAACTTCTTAGCTTTTCAGATGACTCTCGTGGCGCCTTAGAAAACGGCGTCAATGCCTTGGCAGATGCTGTCAAAGTCACCATTGGGCCAAAAGGCCGAAACGTAGTCCTAGAAAAGAAATTTGGTGCTCCCGACATAGTGAATGATGGAGTCACAATTGCGAGAGAAATTGAACTGGAGGATCCCTTTGAGAATCTTGGAGCAAAGCTTATAGAGCAAGTTGCATCAAAAACAAAAGACAAAGCAGGAGACGGAACAACTACTGCAACAGTCTTAGCCCAAGAGATGGTACATGAAGGCTTAAAGAATGCTGCCGCTGGGGCTAGTCCAATAGAACTGCGACGCGGAATGGAAAAGGCAGTGGCACAAATTGTTGAAGGCTTAGAAAAACGCAGTCAAATTGTTAGTGAGCAAGAAATTCTTCAAGTAGCAACAGTAAGTGCAGGTGGGGATGAAGAAATAGGAAGGATGGTAGCTGAAGCTATGGATAAAGTAAGTGTTGAAGGTGTGATTACTGTTGAAGAGTCCAAGTCACTCGCAACAGAACTTGAAGTCACCGAAGGGATGGCTTTCGACCGAGGATATAGCTCTCCTTATTTCGTAACTGATGGAGATCGTCAGATTTGCGAATTTGAGAACGCACTTCTATTAATTACTGATAGGAAAATAAGTGCTATTTCGGACCTTGTTCCTGTTTTAGAAAGTGTCCAAAAAAGTGGTTCTCCTTTAGTAGTCCTTGCAGAAGAAGTTGAGGGTGAAGCACTCGCAACTTTAGTGGTAAATAAAAATCGTGGAGTCCTTCAGGCCGCAGCTGTGAGGGCCCCTTCTTTTGGTGAAAGGCGTAAAGCTGCATTAGCTGATATTGCTGTGCTTACAGGTGGCACACTTATCAGTGAGGACAAGGCAATGACCCTAGACAAAGTACAGCAATCAGATCTAGGAAAAGCTAGAAAAATAACTATCAGCAAAGAAAGCACAACCATTGTTGCCAATGAAGACACCAAAGATGCTGTTAATGCCAGAGTCGCATCTATTAAGCGAGAACTTGAAGAAACAGAATCCGAATACGATAGAGAAAAACTAAATGAACGAATTGCAAAACTTGCAGGTGGAGTAGCTGTTATTAAGGTAGGTGCACCAACAGAGACGGAGCTCAAAAACAGAAAATTAAGAATAGAAGATGCACTAAATGCAACTCGTGCAGCAGTAGAGGAAGGGATAGTGGCAGGAGGCGGTACAACCCTATTGGAGCTAAGCAAAGACCTCAATAAACTCGCTAATGAGCAAATTGGAGACCAAAAGACAGGGGTAGAGATAGTTCAAAGAGCACTATCAGCTCCTGCAAAGCAAATAGCAATTAATGCTGGAGAGAATGGAGATGTTGTTGTATCTGAAATCGATCGCACCGGCAAGGGCTTCAATGCACTCACAGGAAAGTATGAGGATCTACTATCCGCTGGAATCATTGATGCTTCGAAGGTAGTAAGACTTGCACTACAAGATGCCGTCTCAATTGCATCACTTCTGATCACAACCGAAGTAGTAATCGCAGACAAACCAGAACCACCTGCCAGCCCAGGTGGAGAAGGTGGTGATCCCATGGGTGGTATGGGTGGCATGGGTGGCATGGGTGGTATGGGTGGTATGGGTGGTATGGGTGGTATGGGTGGTATGGGTGGTA
>CAJWIZ010000124.1 GCA_913041805.1 uncultured Prochlorococcus sp. | reverse complement strand
ATATTCCTTTTTTCCACAGGAGCTAGTTCTGTAGACATTTCAAAAGAATTAGCTGTGGAAAACCTGTGAAATGATCAGGCTTTTTCGGGGGAAGATCAATAGAAAAAAATTGATTAGCCCAACTAATCATTAACAGCAGTCCCACACTGTTCTCATAGCAAAAGTAATTGCTTGAGCGGCTGGTATTGGCCAATAACCCTCAAAACCGCGTAAAGAATCTCCATTACTCTCCAAAATTATTCTCAGACTCCAAGAGTCTCTATCTCCGTCCAAACACCCCCACCAAGGTTGTCTTTCTATTTCTAAACAAATTTTCTCCTCTTTCATTAGCTGATTTTCCAGCTGTTTATGTTGCTCCATCAGATCATTAATTAGAGGAACTAAAGAAGTCCACTCATGTTCAGCCAATTCAAAAGCCCATCCATCTCCTCCAATAATTACTGGAAAAATTTTGCGTGAAGTATCCCTTGCTAAGCGCCATCCAGGACCTTCATGTTGAATCATGCCTTAACCAGGCAACAAATCGGGCTGATCTTGCTCATCACTTAATTCAACAATTGCTCTTTGTACTGGCTTAACACTTGATTCTTCAAGTAGCCCATCAAAATCATCAAAGCGACGTTGCTTAGCACGAAAAGCTATGCGAACTGTAGTTAGATATCTATTACTAGACTGTCTAATAAGGCTCTCGCCTCGATTAGCAAGATCCTTTGAATCCAAGCTGGATTTAATCACTGATTGCAATTTAATTGGATCTTACTCTAATAGAAAGGAGTTCATTTTAATTGAACAGGTCAATATTAGAAGGCAATTGAATTGAATAAGTGTTCTGAATACAACCAGGTGCTGTCACTATAAACCGTTTAGCTATTCCTAAAAGCGCAAAGGGTGGCCCTAAAAAAATCAACAACTTGCTAATTTCTGCATGGTGTTCAAGGTTTAAACACTCAATGTGAATGCTGTCCCAACTTCGAGAAATCCTACAAGTCCTTAGAGGCACAAGAAGTTTTTTTATTTGGGGATCCTCTCTGTAGTAAGAAAAGACCAGGAGTTTCAATTTCTCCATCTTCTTACCCCTATTACTCTCCTATAGCAACAAACCTGGCGATCGCCATGGAAAACGCCATAACAAACGAACAAAAGAATGTGGATGACAAAAAATTAGGAACCCTAGCTATTGATCTAGGGAACACAACAACAGTCGTGGCATTCCAAGGGGAGAAGGATTGCAATCCCACCCTTATAGATCTTCCCCCAATAAGCAGAATTCCTGGAGAGGTCCCCAGCCTGTTGACCTATACAAAAGAAAAAGTTCCAAATTTGCTTGTAGGACAACAAGTTTTGAACTTGCCTCCAGAAACTCTCGCTAATGTTTGCATTTGTAGTGACTTCAAGCGGTGGATTGGATTTAACAACCCACCTCCCTTAGGGAACTCTCCACTTTCTCCAGAAAAAGCTGGTGAGCTTTTAATTCAGAATATCTGGGAACGCCTACCTTCTGAATTAAGGGTGAAACGTCTTGTTTTAACAGCTCCTGTCGAGACATACCGTGCATACAAAACCTGGCTTACAAAGACCTGCAGATCGCTGTTAGTAGATGAAATTGCACTAGTAGATGAACCTACTGCTGCTGCAATGGGCGCTGGGGTTCCAGCTGGTTCAAAACTTTTAGTAATTGATATTGGTGGTTGCACAATCGATCTTTCATTAGTTGCACTAGAAGGAGGAGAAGGTCGAGCCGAACCAATAGCAGAGTTGCTGAGATTTGACGGAGAAGATCTTGAAGGCAAAAGTAGACAATCGCTTCGATGTGCAAAAGTTCTTGGAAAAGCAGGAATTCGCCTTGGAGGTAGAGATATTGATAAATGGATCGCTAATAGTTTATGTCCAAACAAACCATTAAATGAGTCTTTACTCAATGCAGCTGAAAGACTGAAGTGTCGTCTTAGCGAAAACGATCTTCGCTCTTCAGAAATTCTTAAAGAGACATATCTGCAAAGAAATGAAGAAGGAACAAAGAATTCTCTTGAGTTAAATAGGGACCAGTTCGAGCAATTGTTGATTGAACGTGGCCTTATCAAAAGTATGCAAAAGCTTTTATCTAAAACATTGCAACTTGGGGAAGCAAACAATTGCAAACTAAAGGATCTTCATGGAGTCGTCTTAGTTGGAGGAGGAGCAAGAATTCCGTTAATCCGCAAATGGTTAAAGAGAAATATCAATCCAGCTACTTTGCTTACACCACCCCCTATAGAAGCTGTTGCAAAAGGGGCACTTAGCTTGACACCTGGAGTAACAATCCGTGACGTACTTCAAAGAGGGGCTTCACTTCGTTGCTGGGACAAAAAAAGTAAGAAGCATATCTGGCATCCCCTTTTTGTAGCAGGGCAACCCTTCCCAACATCAAAAGAACTTGAATTGGTTCTTTCTGCCAGTTCAGACAACCAAGCCGAAATTGAACTAGTAATTGGGGAGCCTAGAGAACAAGATAGTCAAGAGGTAATTTATATCGATGGAATTCCTACAATCAAAGACCGTTTAATTGATTCAGAAGTTATAGCATGGGAGGTAAAGAGTCAATTGTTTTATTTAAATCCTCCAGGTGAGGCTGGCAAAGACTGTTTGAGGCTAAACTTTAGCATTAATTCTGATAGCTACCTTCAAGTAAAGGGGATTGACTTAAGAACAGGAATACATCTAAAAACAAAAATTCTTGGATTAATAAATTAAGCTACTTGATCCTCAAAAATGTCCAGAAAATTATATTCATTCACTCGGTAATTTGTCGTAAAAACACCCCTTCTTCTCCATCTAGATCCTTTAAACGCAATTCAATTGTCTCCGTTCGCCTTGTAGGGACCTGCCTTCCATAGAAATCTGGCTGTATCGGCAACTCTCTATGTCCCCTATCAACCATGACCAACAACATTACTCGTTTAGCCCTACCCCAAGAATGAAGAGCTTCAAGGGCTGCACGTACTGTTCGCCCCGTAAAAATTACATCGTCAACCAAAACAACTTGTCGATCCTCAACAGTTGTTGGAAGATCCGTCGGTTGAGAGATTCTGGTGCCTATGCGAACCAAATCATCTCTATGAAAAGTA
>CAJWIZ010000123.1 GCA_913041805.1 uncultured Prochlorococcus sp. | reverse complement strand
GAAATTTGCGAACAACTTTAAAAAGAGATGGGGAAATGACAGAGTAGTTGCTGATCCCCAAGAATCGGCCTACAACATGGTCTACCTCTGGAAGGCTGCTGTAGAGAAAGCGGGTACTTTTGATGACAATGCTGTTCGTGAAGCTCTTGTAGGCGTCAAATTCGATGCTCCTCAGGGTCCAGTAGAAGTCATGCCTAATCATCATCTATCTCAGACAGTACGAATAGGTCAGATCACTTCTAGTGGACAATTCAAGATTCTAGAAACTACAAATGGTCCTGTTCTACCTCAGGCTTGGAATCAATTTGAACCAAGCTCCAAGGGATATGCCTGTGACTGGACTGATTCCAAGAAAGGAGAAAAATATCGTCTTTGATTTGAGCTAGCGAAAGCTTCTAAAGCATGGAGGAGTCAAATATTTTGACTCCTCCCCCTTTTATGTTTATCCATTCAACTTGTGCAATTAATCCTAGAAAGTCTATTTAATGGAGTAGCAATTGGCTCTGTTCTCTTAATTGCAGCCCTTGGTTTGGCAATAGTTTTTGGTCTAATGGGCGTGATCAATCTCGCTCATGGTGAGTTAATGATGCTTGGGGCATATTCAACATATGTAACTCAACTAATTTTCAAGTTACCTATTCTTCAACCTTTTTATAACGCCTACGTAATAGTCGCAATTCCTATTGCTTTCTTGGTAAGTGGTGTTGTTGGGATTCTTTTGGAACGTTCAGTAATACGACGTTTATATGGAAGTCCATTAGAAACATTATTAGCAACATGGGGTGTAAGCCTAATACTTCAACAATTTGTGCGAAGTGTACCTCTGGCATATGGCACTGGCTTAATTATTGCAGTCTTATTAGGTATTACCTTCCCAATTATTTTACGTAAAAGATTTGTTGGACAGAAGAATAATCAAATCTTAAGATTAGGAAGTTGGGCCACCGCAGCTTTTGTAGGCGTACTGAGTGCAAGTTTAATATCAGCAAGTATAAGCAGATTAGGTCGGGCAAGTGCAAGGAATGTAGATGTCACAGCACCCTCTTGGATGCGTGGAGGATTTGAACTTTGGGGTATTACCTTCCCAATGACTCGCATGGTGATAATTGTCATCACTCTGATTGCAGTTTTAGGTGTGACTTGGTTCCTCAATCGAAGCGTATGGGGAATTCGAATAAGGGCTGTTACCCAAAATCGATCAATGAGTGATTGCCTAGGAATTTCAACTGAAACTGTCGATGTACTCACTTTTGGTATTGGATCTGGACTTGCTGGAGTGGCTGGTGTAGCTGTTTCACTTTTAGGTTCAGTGGGCCCAAATGTGGGTAGCAGTTATATCGTTGGTTGTTTCATGGTGGTTGTACTAGGAGGGGTTGGCAATTTACTTGGAACTATTATCGCGTCCTTCTCAATTGGAATTTTGACTGACTTAATAGGTGCTGGAAGGCTACTTACAATCTGGCCTGAAATGCCACCACCATTAGCCGCAACAGTTGATTTCTTTGCCACAACAAGCATGGCAAGAGTATTGATTTTTGCTCTGATAGTAATTTTCCTGCAATTTCGACCAGCTGGTTTATTCCCACAGAAGGGAAGAATGGTTGAGGCTTAACTTGTGGAAAGTTCTAAACGACTCAAACGATGCCTACATCTATTTCTTTGGGTAGTGATAATAGCCGCAATAATTGCTGCACCAACTTTTTTACCAGTCTTCAGGCTGAACTTACTCGGCAGATATCTTTCCTTAGCCATAGTTGCCGTAGGAGTTGACCTCATTTGGGGTTTTGCAGGTTTGCTTAGCCTCGGTCAGGGTATTTTCTTCGCATTAGGTGGATACTGCGCCGCAATGTACCTTCAACTAAATAGTTCTGCAGACCTACCTAATGCAATACCAGAATTTTTTGGGCTATATGGTGTCAAACAACTTCCTTTCTTTTGGGAACCATTCAAATCTCCTTTATTCACACTAATTGCTATTTGGCTAGTTCCTGCATTAGTTGCAGGCCTCCTTGGATTTCTTGTTTTTCGCAATCGTATTAAAGGTGTTTACTTTTCAATTCTGACTCAGGCAGCTCTATTAGTTTTCTTTAATTTTTTTAATGGCCAACAAAAATTAATCAATGGAACCAATGGTCTAAAAACAGATGTAACCGAATTATTTGGCCAAATGGTTGGGTCAGATTTAGTTCAACGATGGTTCTTTTGGCTTACAGCTTTATTAGTTATCTTCACCTGGTTTTTTGCTCGTTGGATAGTACGTGATCGCTTCGGAAATGTTTTAATTGGAATACGTGATGATGAACCAAGAATACGTTTTACTGGCTACAATCCTACTCTTTTTAAAACAATAGTCTTTGCTATTGCAGGAGGTCTCGCAGGTATTTCTGGAGCGCTATACACAGTGCAATCAGGGATAGTTTCTCCTCAATTTATGACAGTGCCATTTTCGATTGAAATGGTCATATGGGTAGCAGTTGGAGGCAGAGGAACATTATTAGGAGCGATTCTTGGAGCAGTGGTAATTAATTACGCCAAAAGTCTTGTAAGCGAAGCACTGCCAGCAAGTTGGATGTTCATCCAGGGTGGTTTGTTTATCCTTGTTGTTACTGCTTTACCAGAAGGAATACTTGGATGGATTCAAAGTCAAGGGCCTAGAAATTTACTTACTAGGATAGGTATTCCACGTCGTCTCGGAACTTACCCAAGTCTTGAGGTAGAAAAGAGTAAGGAGATGAATCAATGACCACTCCACTACTTGAGTTGCAGCAAATCTCCGTAAGCTTTGAAGGGTTTCTTGCACTGAACAAACTAAATCTTTCTTTGAAAAAAGGAGAGTTAAGGGCGGTAATAGGTCCCAATGGAGCTGGTAAAACAACTTTTTTAGATGTAATTACAGGAAAAGTAAGGCCAACAACGGGAGTCGTGAGGTTCAAAAATTGTCCCCTCATAGGCAAGCGCGAACATCAAATAGCTCGACTTGGTATTGGTAGAAAATTTCAAAGTCCTAGGGTGTTTGAAAACCTAACTGTTTTTGAAAATCTCGCACTTGCAGTAAGTAAACCAAAAAGACCATGGCCCTTGCTAATTCGAGGCCATAATTCGAAAGATT
>CAJWIZ010000122.1 GCA_913041805.1 uncultured Prochlorococcus sp. | reverse complement strand
GCAAGTCTTAATTCTGATTGCATTATTCTAGCATTTCCAAGTTGAAAATATGCGTTTGCATTTTTAGACTCTATTGTTAATCCTTTTTTGATTAGTAATATTGCCTTTTTACTATTTTTTTGCTGTAGATATAAAGAACCTTCTGCAAACCAAATTCTAGCATTTTTAGGATTGATTTCTTTTGCTTTTGAAAGAGAGTAAATTGCCTCTTTAAACATACTATTTCTCACTTGAGTTTCAGCAAGTATTTGCCATAATTTTTCGTCTTGTGAATTTAATTTCACTGCTAGTTTTGCCAATCTAAAAGCTTCTTTTGTTTGACCGAAGTGAAGTAATTGAGCTGCAGTTTTCCCTAGGGTGATACTTGTGTTTTTTAAATCACTCTTGTTAGGTTCAAATATATAAGGGACAAATGCGAGGCTAGGATAATTTATACAAGTTATGCTTATACCTAGTAGAGATCCTAAGAGCCAAATTTTTGGCTGACCAAGATAGTTGTGACTCAGCCTCATTTTAACTTTTCCGTTCTTTATTAGAGTACTTGCTAAGTTCAGTTTGTATTGCTTTTGTATTGCGGCGCCACATCCAGGGCTTAATTCTTTTGAGTGCAGAACCTTGTAACTTTTTTTTCCATTCTTCATCACTCCAAGAAAGGGCTTGTTTTTTTGTTAATTTCAGCATCCAATTTTTAGGCTGCATTTCCGGATCTTGGCTGCTAGTAAGTTTTCTTTGATTCCAAGGACAAACGTCTTGACATATATCACAACCTGCCACCCAAGTTCCTAAAGATTCTGAGATGTTTTTTGGTAATTCTGAGCTTCTGTTTTCAATAGTGTGATAAGCAAGACAAAGATTTGAATTAATTACAAATGGTTCAGTTATTGCTTTTGTAGGACATGCAGTGATGCATGTTTGGCATTTTCCGCATAGAGGCTTTGATGGATCATCAGCAAGAAGAGGCTCTGTGCAGAGAAGATGACCTAAAACTATCCAAGACCCATAATCTTTGTTGATGAGATTGCTGTGCTTCCCTATCCAGCCAAGACCCGCTTCTTCCGCCCAGACTTTGTCGAGTAGAGGTGAAGAATCAACACATATTTTCCATTGGCAATTGGGTCTTTCATTCTCTAACCATCTGCCAAGTTTTTTGAGTCTTTGTTTTACTACTTTGTGATAATCACGACCCCATCCATATCTTGCAATTGATAATGCTTTTGGTTCTTTTTTTGTTTTGATGTAGTAGTTCAGTCCTACTGACAGCACGCTTGTTACTCCTTCTAGCAGGCTTTCTATTTGTTGTCTTCTTGGAGCAGCCATCCATTTCATATCGGCTTGATGGCCAACCTCTAGCCAGCGTTGCAATGCGGCAGTTCTGAGTTGTATACGTTCACTGCCTGGGAGTCTAGAAATGCCTACGGGATCAAAACCTTGTTTTTTGGCTTCCCTTTTTAGCGCTTGACTTAGTTCCGTGAGGTTTTTGATTTGGCTCACAACAAATAACTTCCGAGAAAGCAACTTTTTTTCATGTTTGCTAAAAATTTTTTTTTAGCTCTCTTGTAGCTCATATATTTACGATTGCGTTGATTTGAAGCAGCTTTTCAAGGATTTGCTCCAACCTATTTCTTCGATCTATCTCTTGCTCGCCTTCCTTACTGTCCTCTGAAGATTTCTTTTGTAAAGAAAAATGGTTACCTTAGTTAAATAAAATAGGCAAAGGCATCAGAAGATTCTTGGTGCAATCAACTCCCAGACCTGATCTTCCTTTGGCCTCAAGGCTTCAGCAAGATCTCAAGAATGACCTTATAGCAGGGTTGTTAGTGGTTATCCCACTAGCAACCACTATTTGGCTGTCAACGGTTGTTAGTCGGTTTGTGTTGGCGTTTTTGACGTCCATTCCCAAACAATTAAACCCTTTTATTACGCTCAATCCTTTATTACAGGATTTGATCAATCTTGCGTTAGGTCTCACGGTCCCTTTGTTAGGAATACTTTTGATTGGTTTGATGGCTCGTAATTTTGTGGGCCGCTGGTTGTTGGAATTTGGAGAAGGTACTCTTTCACGTATCCCTTTGGCAGGCTCTGTCTACAAAACTCTTAAGCAACTTTTAGAGACTTTTCTTAGAGATAATTCAACTAGATTTAGACGTGTAGTTTTGGTTGAGTACCCACGTGAAGGTTTGTTTAGCGTTGGTTTTGTAACTGGTTTAGTAGGGCCTTCTCTTCAGGCTGAATTGGATGAAACTTTACTTAGTGTGTTCATTCCAACTGCCCCAAATCCAACCACTGGTTGGTATACCTTGGTTCCAGAGTCATCTGTAAAAGATTTAAATATTTCCGTTGAGGATGCCTTTAGAACTATTATTTCTGCGGGGATAGTTAACCCAGATGAAAGAACTGCTACAGCCAATCGAAGTTTTTCAAGTCTTTTTGCACAGTTGAGAGATACACCTGCTACTTCTTCTGCTTCTTCTCAAAGTTGACCTGATCTCTTCATGTTCTTGTTGAGATGATACAGACTAAAACATTATCAAGAGAATTAGCTCTTTTGATCTTAGGACAGATTTCTGAAGATCATATTGAAAAGATAACTTCTTTTTCATTAGACGCTCTTTTAAATAAAGCATTACAAACTCTTATGCAGCATTGTCGAGAAGGATTAGATAGTTCTGCTAATAAACTGGAAATTGCTCAACAACATTTTTTGGAAACTGACTTTGAGGATTGCGATAAAAGTTCCATTCAACGTATTAGGAAACATTTAAATGCTTGTTTAATTGAAGCCGAAAACGTTTTGAATGGCCTATCTGCAAGTATTGAATTTCCTAGGTTGTTAGCTCTAAGTGATCAAGATGAAATTCGAACAAATGCAATTAAACGCGTTACTTTGGTTTTGGATCAAAAATTGATTATTGATACTCGTCTTGATTCTGTGATGGAAGGTTGGCGTTTGAAGCGATTGCCTCGCATTGATCAAGACATACTTAGATTGGCATTTGTTGATCTAATGAATCTCGAGACACCTGTTGCTGTGACCTGTAATGAAGCTGTTGAACTTGCTCATCGTTATAGCGATGAGCAAGGCCGTCGAATGATTAATGGTGTTTTGAGAAGATTGCAAAATTC